>NZ_JAZHOC010000020.1:0-68427 GCF_036553575.1 Methylobacter sp. Wu1
AACAATCTGCTTCTCAAAGTTGGAAACCCTGCATGATACGGTCATCGGATTACTGATTAACAAGGTTGAATTTGGCTTGGATATTCATGCCAAATTACAGATTTAACCCACTACCAAAAAGTGAATACTATTGAAAGTAAGAGCTATAGAGCTATAGGATGTGCTGAACGTAGTGAAGCGCATCAATCGCGAATGATGCGCCTCGTGCCTCGGCAACTGCTCCTGCGTCGCATAAAGCGCCTACTGTTGGTGCTCTACCTCCCCCATCCCTGGGGTCGTCGGCACATCCTACGGAACTGTTCAGGTCAATCACATTATAGATCGGATCGCGGAATTTCCGGCACGCTTCCTTAGCGCATCGAACAGGCGTGGATCGTCAATGCCCAGGATGTCAGCATCTTTCGGGCTCATATCATTGGCTTGATTGTTCTGCGTTTGGGATAACCGATGTAGCTTCAAATTACCTGTCCCTGGAACAGCGAGTGTTTGCGTTGGAACCAGATTGCCTGGCACCGCGCATGACGATGATTTTTTAACGCGTCCTGGCCGTCAGGATCAGATGCGCGACTCGCGCGGGCTCATCCATCTGCACGTAATGACGGGCAGTCGGTAGCAGGAACAGGTCTGATGCGGGAAAGATGTTATGGAAGTCTTTCGCGAGTCCGGCATTCAGGTAGGGATCGTTCGCCCCGAAAATGATCCGCACAGGGCCATCGAATAGAAGAAGCTCAGGGATTCTTTTCGTGTTGGCCTGTATCGAATTTCCCAGGTCACGGTTGAGCGTGACAAACGCTGGAATGGCGCTCGGTTTTTGGGCGAACTGCGCATAGAGCTGTGGCAGAAATTCTTCACGCGGCCCATCGTCGCGAAAAAAGGAGCCTACCTGCCAGAAATATAATCCACGAAACAGTTGCGGATCACTGGCAATCGCCTGGCTCAGACGCTTGAAGCTCCAAGGGTTAGTTGGCGGCACGACGGATGCCGTCCGCAATTCGAGCAGATCGGCGAATATCGCGATCGCTTCAGGCGCCGAGAGGGAAGGCGTCAGGTGGTAGAAGGTATTGAGCAGAACCAGCCCGCCGGTTTCCTGGCTGTGGTCGAGCGCCCAGTTGATCGCGGCTGGTCCAGAGGCGTCGTGGCTCACCAGGAGTGGTTGTTGCAACCCAAGCTGCTGAATAACTGCATCGAGCTGCGCCTTTTGATCGTCGAACGTATAGCTGTAACCTTCCGGTTTGTCCGACTGTCCCCAGCCAAGGAAGTCAAACAGGACGACATGTCTGCCGCACAGATAGGGCACTACGCGATCGTAGAGATGAAGGTTATCGGGGAAGCCGTGCATCAGCACAACCGGCGGTTCGGCGCCAGCGTACTCGCGGACATACAAGCCGTTTGTGCCATGCTGAACCCGATGTTCAGTGAAATCCTGGTAACAGGTATTAGGTGGGTCCTGCCTCGGTGCTCCAGCCGGCACAGTTTCGGCATGAGCGATGGATTTTATGGCTAGCAAACACAGAAAAACCAGGATCGTAGCAAGGCCCCGAATGCGCATGAGCGTATCTCCTGTTGCGGTAACTTTGGACTTTATCGTGCCCTATATCTTCCATATTCAATCCTTTAATAGCCATAAAATGGTGATTAAAAATCGATTTAGGATAAGATGAGAAATAACTTCCCTGAATTTTGGAGCAATATTGTTGTGTGGGGGACGGCTTAAGTCGCCCAGGGCGAATGAATTCGCCCCTACGTAAGAGCTATAGGATGTGCTGAACATAGTGAAGCGCATCAATCGCGAACGATGCGCCTCGTGCCTCGGCACATCCTACGGAAATATGAATGCTAAAAAAGGCTGGCGTGAGCAAGCATTAGTCTGCTCCACAGATGCTGCAATTGATCAGCCTGACCGGATTCATGCTGTCGTGCTCCTCCTGCTTTTTCATGATCTTTTCCTCTAACTGTTCTGCTTCCGCTTGGAGGCGGGAATGGATTATTTTTTCCAGTGACGCTTTGGCTTTATTCATGGCTTCATTTTCGTCCGCGCCCTCTTCACATGCTTCGGCCTGAAAACGGGCCGGGTTCCAAGTCCGGTTTTTTTCTGCAATGAATTGGTGGATGATTTTCTCGTGGTCTTCTTCATGGTTCAGCGCAGCCTTGGTCCAAGCGATATTTTCCTGTAAGCAGGCCGACGAAACTTGCGTTTCCGGAGTCCATCGAAGAATGTCCTTCGTGGTTGATGAGTAGAACCCGGCCTTGAGGTCAACGGGTTTGACACAAACCCTATAACCGCTCCCGACTGGTTCCGGCTTGGCGGTTTGATATTTCCACTCCGATTTATAGTTGACATAAAAGGTCGCATAGCCGGCCCAACCGGCCCATTCAGCATGGTATACCCCTTGGGCATCAGCAGGCCCGTTCTGCAGAATATGCGCATAGAACCCCACGCAGGGTCCGCTGAATGTGTTTTTGGGATGATTGACGGTTCCAGCTTGTGCCTGCCCCGGATAAGCGGCGATGGCCGAAAGACACAGGACCATAAAGATACTGGTGTGATGGACTCCTATATTGCCTGTAATCATGTGTGTTTACCTCATCCTGAATATCAAGGGCATAATGCGGCTAATCATTGTGCTGCGCGTTCAGCCTGATAGACAGAGAATGGTGATCAAAGATCAATTGACTGGTGTATTCATGCGGGGCGACATGCCTTACCGTTCTGGAGGCTATGGCCTTGTAGTGTCTGGTCTGGTGATTCGGAACTTTATGAAAAGGAATTCGCCGGCCGGTTTTGTCCGCAGTTCCTGATTGAAACTGCGGACAATCACCCGTTATGCAGGACAATTTCAGAAAACCGATCAGAATGGGCAGGGGGATTCCATCAGTAGTTATCGCTCAGCTGATTGGTTGTCCGAATAACAATTGAAGACGGGCATGCAACGTTAAACCTGCTGAATTATTTGATGGCAATCAGGCAGGCAAAGTTAAGCCAGCGGAAATAAGTGTCGATGCGCTTAAAGCCGGCCCGCTCCAGTAAAAGGTAATTTTCTTCAAGCCGGTAAGGAATCAGCACATTTTCCAGCGCTTCGCGCTTGCGCTGGTTTTCCTCGTTGGTATAGCCGCTTTGCGACTTTTTAAATTCCAGATAATGATCAATATAAAGACGATTCAAGGCGGCATCGCCGCTTAAAATCTTTTCCGACAAAAACAGCACGCCGCCCGGTTTAAGCGCGGTATAGATATTTTTAAGCAGGTGCTCCCGGCCAATCGGTCTCACGAACTGCAAAGTCCAGTTGAGAATCACCACATCACAAGCGGGCAATGCCGGCAAATCGCTTAAATCGGCAGTCTGCAGCGATACGCTTTGTTCTGCAACGGCCGCCGACAATTTGGCGCGCGCCTTATCCAGCATGGGCTCGGAATTGTCAAAGCCGACAAATCGGGCTGTTTTGGGGCATTTGGGGTGATTGATGATGTGCTCGATGGTCGTTCCCGTTGAACAGCCTAGATCACAAACTACGCCGTCGTCCTGCGTCGATAAAAACTCCACAATCAGATCTGACTGCAGGCGCTGAATTTCGCTGTAAAAAGGCACGCTCCTGGAGACCATGTTGTCAAACACGGTCGCAACGCGTTCATCAAAGGTAAAATCTTCCACACGATTGATTTGTTGAAAGATCCGGTCTTCCTGTGTCATTGATTTGCTCTTTGTCATGATATGTTGTTAATTGATCCGGTTATCTCATTGATCTGAGACGTTCGGTTTTCTTCAGAAAACGCACAATGGCATATGCCGAAACGATCAGTATGGCCGCTGTCATGATGGGCATTTCGTTTTGAACCAGACTGTCGGCAAGTTTAAGTTTCCAGCTGACTAATCCCAGCGAAATCATCAGCGACGTAAACAGGGTGCCGTATTCTTTAACGGCAACCGCAGGCCAGTCAAATTCATAATGGCTGATCGTTTCGCGCAAGCCTTTAAACCGGGGCAGCCAGCGCGGCACGTTGGCGCAAAAGTCGAGATAGGCCTGGCCGAACTTTTCTGTTAAAAACCGTTCTTCACTGAAGACGATAAGCCGGTAAATCGCCATAAAGCCTAACGAGCCGAGCATGATGCCCGCCGTGTTGCCGGCGATGAACATAAAACCGATGACAATCAGAATATTGCCCACATAAAGCGGGTTTCTGCAATGCGCAAAGACGCCATCCGTCACGAGATTTTCAGCATAAATCCGCCTGTTCCTGCCGCCGCGGACAATATAGGCCAGACCGATAGTCAATATCCGCAAAGCCTGGCCAGCCGTTACCAGCAACAGGCCAAACGCCAGAAAATAATCGCCGGGCGCCGTGCCAATCGCCACAGGCGGAAAAAAGAACAGCAGCGTGGCGATAAGAATAGGAAACAGCACATTTCTGGTGTGAAAGAGGGTGTTTCCCCATTGATTGAATAAGTCCTTCATTGTTTATTACCCGCAGTGCTCTCGGTGATTATATTGATTAAGAAACAGAATTTAGAAATGCCGGCGCTCCCGGACAGCCTGCGGGATTATAAACTTTATCCATGAAAAATGTATTAACTTGAATCCAAATGACAGTATTTCCAAAAAACGGTAAATATCTGATCAGGTTTTAAACTGATGAAAGTCATCAAATAAGTCTTTGTCATGCCATGCTTGCATGTTCGGCGTCAATTTTCTCCGGGCAAAAAAAAGGCGGGTTGAAAAACCCGCCCGAGAGCATCCATGAAATGAGAGTCAATATACGTAGTCCTTTAGAAGAAACCATTTGTAGCTGATCTACTGTTGGAACTATCTTAGTGAAATCTTTATGTTCAATAAAGCGATATTATTAGATGATATTATCTAATATCCTGATAAATAAGATTGAGTTTGCAGGGCCTGGCAATGGACTCAGCCAAATGCCATGTTCGGCAACGCATTCGCTTTGCGATTTTTACCGGTATTTCTTTGTAAATTGCCTAACAGCAATCAATGCCGGACATAGCTAAAGATGGATAATCCATGCTGCGCTACGAAGCGTTTGGGTTATGGCCGCTTCTAGCGCATGATCCGACAATATCTAATAACAAACAAGAGAGAGCACACTATGCACTGGTTAGACGATGTCCATAGCGCGGTGGCTTGGGCGAACAGCCTTAAAACTCACTTGTTCAAATTCCGACATCTGAGTTATCTGGTGTTGCTGGCGGTCATGGTTACTTTGACGGGCGGATTGATACTGTTTCTGGTCGATCCGAATATCAAGTCGCTCCAGGACGGAATCTGGTCGGCTTGGGTGACGCTGACCCATGTCGGGTTCGGCGATGTGGTCCCGATTTCCTTTTTAGGCCGCCTGTTGAAGGCCGGTTTGATTTTTTTGGGCGTGGTGTTTTTTTCGCTGTTTATGGCTCTGGTTTCGATAGCTTTGATCGGCAGAAACATGGATGCCTTGGACCAGAAGACAGTAGTCAGTCACGATGGAAAAGACCGGATTCTTGACGAATTGGCGCGACTGCATCAACGGATGGACGCGCTGGAGAAATTGTTGTCCTTAGGGGACGATGGAAAATAGATAGGTTAAGGATTTTTTGCCGAAGACAAAGCCTAAAATATCGCTCGGATTGTCATGCCGATTGGCGCGATTTAAAAACGGGTCTTGTAGCAGGGAAGCCGGTCGGTATTTGGCTAAAGGCCATTTTCGGCAATGTTCTCATCATAATGAAACAGCCTGGAATAACGTGGTTTCATTGCGTGTTGTTTTTCGCTGGCCAGAGACAGTGTCGCGATCATGATCACGAGATCATGCGGAACTGGCCACTGCATCAGGTCAAGCTTCCAGAAGTCCCCCGCCCAACCAAAACTGATTGGAAAATAATTTGTACCTCATTGCTGAACCAGGCATAACGTATCGGTTTCAGGCCGAAATGTTCCATATCGGCATACAGTGCTTCAACGCCAGTAACGACTAACACCACTGATCCCATGACTAAAAAGCCTTTCCAGCCCAGCTCACCCAGCAGATTGATCGCATAATAAGGATTAACAGCCATTAGGACTTCCGGCTGTTGGAAAATGTTAATTATCCCCATGATGCCCAGCACAGCAAACCAGATGCACATGACCGGCGCAAACAGCTTGCCGACTTCACCGGTGCCTTTAGCCTGCAAGATGAACAATCCACCCAGCACGGCAACGGTAATCGGCACCACATACTGCGCTAGCGGCAGAGCAACAACGCTCAGTCCTTCGACCGCGCTGAGCACGGAAATGGCCGGCGTAATCATGCTGTCGCCATAAAACAGCACCGCTCCAATCAAACCGATGGTGATGATGAAACGCATTTTGCCCGGCTTATCCCGGGAACCGTGCAAGGCCAACACCATCAGCGCCATGATGCCGCCTTCGCCTTTGTTGTCGGCGCGCATGATGAAAATCGCATATTTGGTCGTGACCACCAGCGTCAACGACCAAAAAATCAGCGAGAGAGCGCCAAGGACATGATTAGCATCTGTAGTTAATCCGGCATGAAAAACTTCCTTAACAGCATATAAGGGGCTGGTGCCAATATCGCCGAACACGATGCCTATTGCCCCCAAAGTTAATCCGGTTAATTGTTGGTTTTTGTTATCAGCTGCCATTACAAATATGTTTGAGAAATCAGGACAAGACCAATCCGACGCTTTCCAATTTGGATTAATGTCATAGTTTGCGGATAGGGTTGGAGCAAACCCAAGTCGAAAAGGCATGAGGGCGGGACTATACGCAACTGCGTATAAAAATATTGTAAAAATTTGCCCTTCCAACAGAACAGTTCTTCACTTAAGTGATCGATACTGTGCGCTCTCTTAAACTGTAATCGGCCCTGACTTTCCGGCGTTTAAGTTCAAGATAGAAACGGCAGTTGAGCACCTACTCAGAAGTCAATAAGAGCCAATTGAATTTAAACAAACCTTTGAAATTCTTCAGGAGATAGTCTTATGGCATTTAACAGACTCTTCTTGATCTTCTATGGCATTCTGGCCTATACAAATCCGGCAGTCGAACTGCTGGCGGGCGGTACACCATCAAGCAACTACAAGCTTCCCAGCGACAAAGAGATGCTTGAGTCGTGCAGACAGGCAGCCCTCGAAGCTGTTCCCGGAAAGGTCGTATCATTCCAGATTCACAATGTTCCAGAAGGGCTTCATTATCGGTTCGAGATTGAAGCTCAAGACCAGATTGTCTGGGAAGTGGTATGCGAAGTGGCTAGTCAGAAAATTATCCGGACTCAACGACAACGGGAGTTGAGATAGCGATTACCTTAGTTTGCGTCACTTTCAGTTCAATAATGTCTTTCTGCTGATTTTTATGGGCTCTTTACATTTTTGTCGAATTTCTTTACGACTTTTTTACTGGTAGTTCCTGTACATTGCCCAACAGACGATCAAGGTCGGGCGCAGCGTGGTAACGGGCGCCCTAACCATAAACCAAGAGGTGTTAAAGATGGACATAGGCTATTTGATATTGACGGTAGTTTTCTTTGCGGGGACCGGAATACTGATTGTTGGCTGCGAGCCGTTAAGGAGGCAATCATGAGCTGGATTTATTGGTTGAGCGGCGGTTTGGCGCTCGTCGTGATTGTCTATTTGGTCGTGGCTTTGTTTTATCCGGAGAAATTCTGATGACGACTCAAAGTCTTCTGCAGATTGCCATTTACGTTACCGTACTGCTGGCCCTGGTTAAACCGCTGGGTGCTTATATGGCACGGATTTACCGGGACCGGCCGGCAGGGCTTGAAGATCGGCTTTACCGGCTCTGCGGCATCGATGCCCAGCAGGATATGCGTTGGACGCAGTACGCCATTGCCTTGCTGGTGTTTAACCTGCTCGGTTTGCTGGCGGTTTATGCCTTGCAACGCTGGCAGGACGTGTTGCCTTTAAACCCTCAAGCCTTGCCGGCAGTCAGTCCCGATTCGTCGTTTAATACCGCCGTCAGTTTTGCTACCAACACCAACTGGCAGGGCTATGGCGGAGAGACCACGATGAGCTATCTGACCCAGATGCTGGGCATGACGGTGCAAAACTTTTTATCGGCGGCCAGCGGCATGGCGGTGCTGGTAGCGCTGATTCGCGGCTTTAGCCGCCGCAATAGTGAGAGCATCGGCAATTTCTGGGTCGATATGACCCGCAGCACCCTGTATATCCTGCTGCCATTGTCGTTAGTACTGGCGTTAACATTGGTCGGACAAGGCGTAGTGCAGACGTTTAAACCGTATCAGACGGTCTCTTTGACGGAAACGGTCAGCTATCAAGCCCCCAAGCTGGATGCGGACGGCAAGCCGGTAACCGAAACCGTGCAAACCCAGCAGCAAATCCTGGCCTTGGGTCCTGCGGCCTCGCAGGTTGCGATTAAACAACTGGGTACTAATGGCGGCGGTTTCTTTAACGTCAATTCCGCCCATCCTTTTGAAAATCCGACGCCGCTGTCCAACTTCCTGGAAATGCTGGCGATCCTGTTGATCCCGGCGGCGCTGTGCTACACGTTTGGCGTCATGGTGGGCGATACCCGACAGGGCTGGGCGATCCTGGCGGCGATGATGCTGGTGTTCGTGGCGCTGGTGTTCGTCGCCGTGCCGGCCGAGCAGGCCGGCAATCCGGCACTGGCAACGTTGGGTGCTGATCAAACCGCGTCCAGTCAACAAGCCGGCGGCAATATGGAAGGCAAGGAAACCCGCTTCGGCATCGTCAGCTCGGCCTTGTGGGCGGTGGCGACCACGGCGGCTTCCAATGGCTCAGTCAACTCCATGCATGATTCGTTTACGCCGATTGGCGGCATGGTACCCATGTGGCTGATGCAGCTTGGCGAGGTGATTTTCGGCGGCGTCGGCTCTGGCCTGTACGGCATGATCGTGTTCGCTATCGTGGCGGTGTTCATCGCCGGACTGATGATAGGCCGTACGCCGGAATACCTGGGCAAGAAAATCGAAGCCTACGAGATGAAAATGGCCGCGGTGATCATCCTGATTCCGCCGTTGATGGTGCTGGGCGGCACGGCGATGGCGCTGATGCTGGATGCCGGCAAAACCTCGATCTTTAACCTTGGCGCCCACGGCTTCAGCGAAGTGCTGTATGCCTTCTCATCGGCAGGCAATAACAACGGCAGCGCTTTCGGCGGCTTATCGGCCAACGTGCCGTTCTACAATCTTATGTTAGGCCTGGCGATGCTGTTTTCGCGCTATTGGCTGATAGTGCCGGTCTTGGCGATTGCAGGCTCCTTGGCCGCCAAAAAGAGCGTGCCGGCAGGGGCTGGCACCCTGCCAACCCATACGCCGCTGTTTGTGGTGCTCTTGATTGTTACCGTGGTGATGGTAGGGGCGCTGACCTTTGTGCCGGCGTTGGCGCTGGGGCCAATTGTTGAGCATCTGCAAATGACCGGTCATCACTAATTTCGCTACAGGTAACTTTATGACCAAGAAAACCTCTACCTCCTTAATGGAGCCGCAAATTCTGCAACAAGCCCTGATCGAAGCGTTCCGAAAGCTGACGCCCAGGCAACAATGGAAAAACCCGGTCATGTTCGTGGTCTACCTCGGTAGTCTGTTGACCACGGTACTGTGGCTGCAAGCGCTGAGCGGCGAAAGCCAGGAGCCGGCCGGTTTTATTCTGGCCATCACGCTGTGGCTGTGGTTTACCGTGCTGTTCGCCAATTTCGCCGAAGCGGTCGCGGAAGGCCGCAGCAAGGCGCAGGCGGCGTTTCTGCGCACCGCCAAGCGTGACATCGCCGCCAAAAAGCTCGATGAGCCGCGCTACGGCAGTAACTATTCCAAAGTCGCCGGCTCGACGCTGCGCAAGGACGATGTGGTGCTGATCGAAGCCGGCGACTTCGTACCGGGCGATGGCGATGTAATCGAAGGCGTGGCTTCGGTCGATGAAAGCGCCATTACCGGCGAAAGCGCGCCGGTGATCCGCGAATCCGGCGGCGATTTCAGCTCAGTGACCGGCGGCACGCGCGTATTGTCCGACTGGCTGGTCGTGCGCATTACCGTCAACCCCGGCGAAACCTTTCTGGACCGCATGATTTCGATGGTGGAAAGCGCCAAACGTCAGAAGACGCCTAACGAAATTGCGCTGACCATCCTGTTGGTGGCCTTGACCTTGGTGTTTCTGATGGCAACCGTGACGCTGCTGCCGTTCTCGCTGTACAGCGTCGAAACGGCCGGCACCGGCCAGCCGATCAGCATTACCGTACTGGTGGCGCTGCTGGTATGCCTGATTCCCACCACGATCGGCGGTCTGCTGTCGGCCATCGGCGTGGCTGGCATCGGCCGCATGATGCAGAAAAACGTCGTCGCCACCTCCGGCCGGGCCGTGGAGGCGGCCGGCGACGTCGATGTGCTGCTGCTGGACAAAACCGGCACCATCACGTTGGGTAACCGACAGGCATCGGCGTTTATACCGGTCAGCGGCGTCAGCGAAAAGCAGATCGCTGATGCTGCGCAACTGGCATCGCTGGCTGATGAAACACCGGAAGGTCGCAGTATCGTCGTGCTGGCCAAGCAGAAATTCGGTATCCGCGAACGCGACGTGCATTCCCTGGGCGCCACTTTCGTGCATTTCAGCGCCCAGACCCGGATGAGCGGCGTCAATCTGGAAGGGCGACAGATCCGCAAGGGCGCCGAGGACGCGATTCGCGGCTATGTTATCGAACAGGGCGGGCAGTTTCCGGAAGAAATTCAGAAAATGGTGGTCGATGTCGCCCGCCGCGGCAGTACGCCGCTGTTGGTGGCGGAAGGCCCGCTCGTACTGGGCGTGATCGAGCTGAAAGACATCGTCAAAGGCGGCATCAAGGAGCGCTTTATCGAACTGCGGCAGATGGGCATCAAAACCGTCATGATTACCGGCGACAACCGCCTGACCGCCGCCGCGATTGCCGCCGAGGCCGGCGTCGATGATTTCCTGGCCGAAGCCACGCCGGAAGCCAAACTGAGACTAATCCGCCAGCACCAGGCCGACGGCCGTCTGGTGGCCATGACCGGTGATGGCACCAACGATGCGCCGGCGCTGGCGCAGGCTGATGTGGCGGTAGCGATGAACAGCGGCACCCAGGCCGCCAAGGAAGCCGGCAACATGGTGGATCTGGATTCCAACCCCACCAAGCTGATCGAGATCGTCGAGACCGGCAAGCAGATGCTGATGACGCGCGGTGCGCTGACCACCTTCAGCATCGCCAATGATGTCGCCAAGTATTTCGCCATCATTCCGGCCGCTTTTGCCACGACCTATCCGGCGTTGAACGTACTGAACGTCATGGGGCTGGCCACGCCGGACAGTGCGATTCTGTCGGCGGTTATTTTTAACGCCCTGATCATCATTGCTCTGATTCCTTTGGCCTTGAAGGGCATCCGTTACCGGCCGGTCGGCGCTGAGAAGTTATTGCAAAACAATTTGCTGGTTTACGGTGTCGGCGGCCTGATTGTGCCTTTTATCGGCATCAAGGCGATCGATTGGCTGCTGGTTGCCATGAAGCTAGTGTAAGGAGATTAGACATGACAAATTACTTAAAACCTGCCGCGATACTGCTGTTGTTGCAGACCTTGGTCACCGGTGTGATTTATCCCGCTCTGGTTACGGCACTGGCCCAGTTGTTCTTTACCGAGCAAGCTAATGGCAGTTTAGTCAAGGATGAGCAAGGGCAACCGATAGGCTCGGCCTTGATCGGTCAATCGTTCAGCGATCCTAAGTATTTCTGGGGACGGCCTTCGGCGACTGCACCGTATGCTTATAATGCCGCCGCGTCGTCCGGTTCCAATCTGGGGCCGACCAATCCGGCGCTGGCCGATGCGGTTGCCGCCAGAATTCAGTTTCTGAGAAAGGCTGATCCTGCCAACAGAGCGCCAGTGCCGGTGGATTTGGTGACGGCGTCCGGCAGCGGGCTCGATCCGCACATCAGCTTGGCTGCAGCGGAATATCAGCTCAAACGCATCGCCAAGGTTCGAAAAATGGACGAAGCCAGACTGCGCGAGTTGGTCAATGCCAGTACGGAAGGCCGGCAGTGGTCTGTGTTCGGCGAGCCCAGAGTGAACGTGTTAAAGCTGAATCTGGCATTGGATCAAGCCGGCCGCTAGCAGATGAAGTGCAGTCACGATACGCGAGATCATCACTATGAATAGTAGACGTCCAGACCCCGACCAACTCCTGGCCCGCGTCGAGCGCGAAAAGGCCAGAGCCCGGCAGGGACGCCTGAAGATCTTTTTCGGCGCGGCGGCCGGAGTCGGCAAAACCTACGCGATGTTATTGGCGGCCCGGGAGCGGCGCGTCGAAAATCTCGATGTGGTGGTCGGCCTGGTGGAAACCCACGGCCGCCAGGAAACTCAGGTTTTGCTGGCAGGACTGGAAGTGCTGCCTACCCGGCAAATCAGATATAAAGGCACTATTCTTCGTGAGTTCGACATCGATGCCGCGCTCAAGCGTCGGCCCGCGGTCATTCTGGTCGACGAACTGGCGCACACCAACGCTTCCGGTTCCCGGCATCCCAAACGCTGGCAGGATGTGCGCGAGTTGCTGGACGCCGGCATCGACGTCTATACCACGTTGAATGTCCAGCATGTGGAAAGCCTCAATGATGAAGTCGGCCAGATTTCCGGGATACGGGTTTGGGAAACCGTGCCGGACACCGTGTTTGAAAGTGCCGACGAAGTCGAACTGGTGGATTTGCCGCCTGATGAGCTGTTGATTCGTCTCAGGGAAGGCAAGGTTTACCTGCCGCAACAGGCCCAGCAGGCTATTCAGAACTTTTTTCGCAAAGGCAACCTGATTGCCTTGCGGGAACTGGCCTTGCGGCAAACCGCCAGCCGCGTCGACGCACAGATGCTGGATTACCGCGAAGACCATGCCATTCGCGATATCTGGCAGGTCAGTGACCGCATTCTGGTCTGCATTGGTCCCAATGCCCTGGCCGAGCGCTTGGTGCGGGCCGGCAAACGGCTGGCCACCAGTTTGCGCGCCGAATGGATCGTTGCCTATGTGGAAACGCCCCAATTGCAAAGGCTGCCGGCAGAAAAGCGCGATGCGGTGCTGCGCGTGCTGCGCTCGGCGGAACAACTTGGCGCCGAGACGGCGACCCTCAGCGCGCCCGACATGAGCGAAGCGATCATCGATTTCTCCCGGGAGCGGAATGTCACCAAAATTGTAATGGGCAAACCGACCCGCAGGAACTGGAGGCGTTGGCTGCTGGGATCTGTGGTCGACAGGGTTATCGGCGAGGCACACAACATCAATGTCTATCTGTTGGGGAGCCCGCGCGACGATGAAAAAGAACGGGAAGCGCCACATTTCAACCGGGCTCCGCTGCCTGGCCTCATAAACCGATGGGGGAAAAAACGCAAAGACCGGTATCGGAGTTATATTTGGGCAACAGTGGTCATCGTGCTTTGCACGTTGTTGGCTAAGATCATGTTCGGCCGGTTTGAACTGGCGAATCTGGTGATGGTTTACCTCCTGGGGGTCATATTTGTGGCGACTCACTTCGGGCGAGGGCCTTCGATTATGGCCTCCATTCTTGGGGTTGCAGCGCTGGATTTTTTCTTCGTCACGCCTTACTTAACCTTTTCGGTGTCCGATGCCCAATATCTCATTACCCTAGGAGCAATGCTGGTGGTGGCGATGGTGACCAGCAATCTCATGGCGAACGTTCGCTCCCAGGCGAAAGTCGCTGCGCATCGCGAACGGCGGGCGTCAGTGCTGTACGCGATGAGCAAGGAGTTGGCCACCAGCCAGACCGAAGAAGAAATCGTCCGTACGGCAGTGCAGCATCTGCATGCGGAATTCGGCAGCCGCAATGTCATTCTTTTTCCGAACCATAATGGCCGCATGGTTTATCCCAAGCAAAAGGCCATTGCCGCATCGTTGCGTGGCGTTGATTTGAGCGTCGCGCAATGGGTTTTCGAGCATAACGAAATGGCGGGGCAAGGTACCAATACTTTGCCGGGGGCTGAAGCTATTTATTTTCCTATCCATGACGGAGAGAAAGTCCTCGGGGTATTGGCGCTGCTGCCGGTCAACCTGCGGCGTGTGTTTCTGCCGGAACAACAGAAATTGCTGGAGACCTTTCTGCGCCAGATCGGCCAGGCAGTAGCACGCCTCCGATTCACTGAACAGGCCAGAACCACGCATTTGCAGATCGAGGCGGAACGCCTGCGCAATTCGTTGCTCAGCGCCATCTCCCACGATTTGCGCACGCCGCTGGCTACTATCATCGGCTCGGCCAGTACTTTGGTCGAAGGCGAACATCACTTGCAGCCAGAAGACAAAGCTGAGTTGAGTCGTGCCATCATCGAGGAAGCCGAACGTATGTCGAATCTGGTCAACAACATTCTGGACATGGCCCGGCTCGATGCCGGCGCGGTCGAGCTGAACAAACAGTGGCATCCTGTCGAGGAAATTATCGGTACGGTACTGACGCGTTTGCAAAAACATCTGTCAGACAGGCCAGTCAAGGTCAAAATGCCGCCGGGTATGCCGATGATCTTTGCCGACGCAGTGTTGATTGAGCAGGTATTGATTAATCTGCTGGAAAATGCGGCCCGCTATACGCCGGCGGGCAGCGATCTGGAGATCAGTGTCGAAACCAGACCTGATGCGGTGGAAATTGCCGTCGCCGATCGCGGACCGGGCATCCCGAAAGGCCGGGAGGATCGCCTGTTCGAGAAGTTTTACCAAACCCGCCACGAAGCCGCGCAAAGCGGAGTCGGATTGGGGCTGGCGATTTGCCGGGCTATTGTCGAAGTCCATGGCGGCAGTATTCGTGCCCAGAACAGGCCGGGCGGAGGTGCGGTGTTTACGTTTGCGCTGCCAATTGATCAGCCGCCGCCGGTCATGGAGCCGGAAGAATAATGCAAACCTGTCGTACAATGAACCATGGCTAAAACCAATCCCGTGATTATTGTCATTGAAGACGATCCGTCTATCCGCCGTTTTCTGCGTACCGGACTCAGTACGCACGGCTTTTCGGTGTTTGAAGCCGATACCGGCAAGCAGGGCATCGTCGAAGCCGGTGTTCGCAAGCCGGATCTGGTCATATTAGATCTGGGATTGCCGATATCGACGGCGTCGAGGTGATCAAGGCCATTCGCGCCTGGTCGACCCTGCCGATTGTCATCCTGTCGGCGCGCAGCAACGAGCAGCATAAGATCGATGCGCTGGATGCCGGCGCCGACGATTATTTGACCAAGCCGTTCGGCTTCGGCGAGCTGCTGGCGCGGATACGGGTGGCTCTGCGGCATGCGCTCAGGTCACAGGAACAGCCGCAAGACGGCGTGTTTGCCACCGCCAACCTGAAAGTGGATTTAAACAATCGGGTGGTCAGCGTCGACGGCCGGGAAATCCATCTGACCCCGATCCAATACCGGCTGCTGGCGGTACTGGTCAAACATGCCGGCAAGGTTCTGACGCATCAACAGATCCTCAAGGAAGTCTGGGGGCCGTCTTATCAGGAAAACGCCCATTATCTGCGCATCTATATGAGCCAGTTGCGCCAGAAACTGGAAGCCGATCCTACCCAGCCGAAATTTTTGTTGACCGAGTCGGGCGTGGGCTATCGGTTAAAAGTCTGAGGCTGGTGCCAAAAATCAAAAAATGAAATCAGCCATCGCCGCCGGGAAATGACAGGTTCTAATTAAACTCCAGTTTCAGCAATACACTCGCCATAATGAAACAGCCGGTAATGACGCGGGGTCAGCGCGTGCCATTGTTCGTCGCTGGTCAGAGGCAGTGTCGCGATCACGCTTACGATGTCATGCGGCGTGGTTTCCTGATGAAAATCGATCACGACATCTTCGTCAATGAGCTGCGCTTTGCCGAATGGCGCACGCCGCGTGATCCAGTGCAGGCTTGTGCTGCAATAGGCCAGAAGATAACGTCCGTCCGACAGCAGCATGTTGAAGATGCCGAAATCGTTTAATCGCCCGCAGAGTTCGCCGGCATACAGAAACAAGGCTTTCATGTCGGCCGGCTTGCGCGGGTATCTGCGGTCCAGTTCATTGAGCAGCCAGCAGAAGGCGGTTTCGCTGTCCGTGTCGCCGACCGGCCGGTGCTTGCCAGGCTTCAGCAGTTTTTCATAGCCCGACAACTGGCCGTTGTGGGCGAAAGTCCAGAACCGTCCCCATTGCTCGCGCGTGAACGGGTGCGTGTTCTCAAGGGCCACATGGCCGCGGTTGGTCTGCCGGATATGCCCGATAACGGCACGGCTTTTGATTGGGTAATCCTGCACCAGTCGGGCGATTGGCGATTCATAGCAGGGCATGGGGTCTTTAAAGGTGCGGAAACCCTTGTCTTCATAAAACGTGATGCCCCCAACCGTCGCGATGCGGACCGGTGCGTCCACCGCGATGCATGAGGCCTCTGAAACTGAAGCAAATGTCGGTCGGGACATTCGCGCTCATTCCCAATAATTCGCACATATCAACTTCTTAAACGGTCATAACTCCTGCTGTCATTAGACGGCAGCTTATGAGGACAAATTCAATAAAGACCACCATATGTCAAAGTTCTTTGGGTTGGATTCGTGATGGACAACTGCCCGTTCTGAGCCACCTCGTAAAAGCCGCCCTGGACCAGATCGAATCCGGCCTGATTAGCCAGCGCGGCCTGTTCCTTGCGCTCGATTTGCTGCAGAATGGCTTGTCCTGCCACCGAATCGGCCAACGCTTTCAGGTTTTCCAGGGCCTGGAGTACGGCGATGCCGTCCGTAGCGGTACGGTCCGGCTTGGGAGCATTGATGCGCAGGTAATCCGGCGCCAGTTTGGTGATCAGATCGCGCACATTGTGGGCGGCATAGAGCGAGACGAGGTTGAGCGCTATGCGGTAACCGCGATTGCGATAATTGTTCAGGCCTTCAAGCAACCGGGCAGGATGCAGTGAGTAGAAGTTGTTGACGGTCATTGAAATCACGACATTGTGCGTGGCCAGTCCGCACTTGACGATGACTTCCTCGAAATACGCGCCATGATCGCGTTTGACGCCGAAGATATGCCGGGGGTCGACTTCCAGCACCAGCACGCCGTCGAAATGCGTGAGAGGCAGATAGTTCAGCATGTGCACCGTGCGGCATAGGCGGTCGAGATTGATGATGGATTCGAAGTCGACGGGCTGTTTTACCGCGTCGGTCAGCAGATTTTCAATCTCAAACGTTTGTTGCTGGTGGCTTTCATAGGTCGAAACGGAAATCTGCGCCGCATGGCCGGCAATTTCTTCAGGACGGTCTGCATGACGTATCGGCAGGAAAATGCTGCCGATACGGATCGGCCCGAACAGGCCGTTGATCTTGCCGTCTTCCAGAATAAAAGTCCGGACACGAGAGTGATGCTCATGTTCGAACCTGTCATTGAAGTATTCCACTAACTGTTGTAAAGGCATAAACTTATCTCTTCGCTAAATCGATCCAATCTAAAAAAAGGCGGGCTAAAGCCCGCCCGGAAACATCCATGGCAAGAGGAGGAGCGACCCGTACGTTCCTGTGTATCGAATCTTAAGCACTGTTGAATGACGCTGGCAGGCATCAAATGGATAAGCGAACCATTTTGTCTGCTGTTGGGACCTATCTTAATTCGCCATTTATTTTTAATAAAACGATATGATTAGATGTATTTATCTAAAAAATTGATAAAATAGCTATTCAACATCGTTCTCACGAATCAAAAAAGCAATGAATTTAAGTCAGATTGAATTGCTGCAAATCCTGCAGGAAACCAATTTAAACCTGTCCAAAGCGGCCGAGAAGATGCATGTTGTACAATCGGCCGTCAGCCGGCAGCTGCAACTTTTTGAAAGCGAGCTGGGCTCGCCTTTGTTTGAACGCCGGGGCAAAAAGCTGATCGGTTTGACGCCGCTCGGCCGCCGGGTCATGGAGGAAGTCACGACGATCCACCAGTCAAAGCAGAATATCCGCGCGCTCGCGGCCGATTTTCTGGACAGCAACAGCGGTACGCTGCATATAGCGACCACGCATACGCAGGCAAAATACTTTCTGCCCAACCCGATCCGGCGCTTCCGCGAAAAATATCCCGGCGTCAGGATCTACATGATCCAGGCCTCGCCCGAACAACTGATCGACCAACTGCATGCGCACAAAGCCGATATCGCCATCTGTACCGAAAAAGTCGATGAAGACGCCGGACTGGTGCTCAATAAATGCTACGAGTGGCATCATGCCGTGGTCCTGCCGCAGAATCATCCGCTAAGCGAGGGCGAGATCACGCTGGAGCGGCTGGCGTCCTTCCCGATCCTGACTTACAGCTTCGGCTTTACGGGCCGGTCGAATATCGAACAGGCCTTCAGGAGCGAAGGCCTGGAGCTTGACATCATCCTGGCTGCGGCCGACACGGATGTGATCAAGACCTATGTGCGCCAGGGGCTGGGGATCGGCATTATTGCAGGCATGGCCTATGACAGGTTGATGGACAAGGATTTGGTGGCGCGCGATCTGTCCCACCTGATTCCGAAGTCGACCACCAAGATCGCTTATCTGAAGCAGAATTACCTGCCGATCTATACACAGCATTTTATTGCCGAGTTGTTGCAGGCGGCGAGGGAAATAAAGCGTTAATGAGGTAGTTGAGCACGTGTAGGCTGGGTTGGAGCTTTAGCGGAAACCCGGCATGGGCGGCTTCGAAATGCTGGGTTTAGCAACCCAGCCTACTGCCGTTAAAAGCTAGCGCACCCTTCGCAGCCGGATTTCCGAGATCAGCTGATTGCCGGTAAAGCCCGGCAGGGCATCGCCTTGCATCTCCAAGGCAATGGCCGCGCGCACGCGCTGAGGCAGGCTGCAGTAGTGCGCGAACACGATGTTCAGCCACAAGTCCGGCGCGATGGCCAGGTCGCGCTGCTGCCAGTAGTGCAAGGCCGATACCTGACGCCCCTGTTCCTGCAAGGCCGACGCAAACAGCGTTTCGGTGTGTTCTTCATAGAGATCGCGCAGATAATCGATATGGCCGGTATCGGTCTGGCCGACCGGCGCCGAGGCGCGGTTCATGTCGACCAGCGGCGTGGGCCTGGTCTGCCGTTTCAATTCGTGGATGATGTCGACGAATTCGGCCTGCAGGGCGGCGCGGGTCGTATCGAGGCCGGCTTTCAATCCCAAATCGGGGCTGCGGTTCAGGATGGCCGGCACGGCTGGTTCATCGGCCCAGTCCAGTGGGCTCCATTCCGGGTGCTGCTTCAGGAAGCGCGCCATGGCGCGGGTCCGGTTTGCGGTCTGTTCCTGCTGTCTCAAGGTGAACAGCAGCGTTTTCATGCGGCCGACAATGCTGGCCAGGCGCTCGACGATGCTTTTGTACTGGTCGACGAAACGGATGATTTTGCGCGACAGCTCGCTTGGGGCTGCCCAGTTCAGCCATTCGTAGCAGGCTTCCAGATTGATATGGCTGAGCTCCTCGACCAACTGCTGCGCATAGGCCAGCGCCCGCTCGTTTTCACGGATCTTGCTGGTCAGCGAACTGACGAAGCCGAACTGGCTGGTGATGGCCGAGAACATAACGCTGATGCTGTTTTCGAGCAGTTCCAGCGATTCGTAGAGCGTGTCGTCGATCTGTTCCAGATGATACCGGGCCTCGTCCTGTTCGTTGCTGTCCAGCGCGGAACGGTAAGCGGCGATGTCCTCCTCGACGTTACGGATCATGCGCGCGATGTCGGTGTTCTGCCGGTAGCGCGCATTGCGCAGCAGCAGCCGGTCGATCAGGCGCTTGACGTCGGTCGTGAGCCGGTATTCGTCGGCCTGTTCGGACAGACGCAGGATGCCGGATTTTTTCAGGCTTTCGATGGCGCCGGCGTTCTCGTCATCGATGAACACGGCGCCCTGGATATAGGCCTCGGCCAGCAGCTCATCGGCGCTGCCGAGTTTCCTGATCAGCGCCGCGACCTGTTCATGATCGAAACTCATTCAAACAGCTCCGCCTGTTCGCCGCTGTCTTCATCGGCCTGATCCAGTTCCAGTTCTTCGGCATCGTTCAGAAACGCGATGACCTGATGCAGGTAATCCATCTTGCCGGTCACGAGATAGGTCGAGCTTTGCGGATTGGGCTTAATCAGATAGCCGCTTTGCTCCAGCTTTTGCAGCACCCACAGCAGCTGTTCGGCGACGTTGGTTTTGGCTGTACGGAAGAACGGCATCTGGGTCAGGCGCGCCATTTGCTCGCACAGCGACGGCTCGGGCTCGATAGCTCTGAGCATCTGATGCAGGCGGATCTCATCGCGGGCGCGGACCGGCCGGTCAGAACCCAGGGCCGTCATGACCAGGTCCATCCATTCGACGACCGGCCGCAGGTGCGAGCGGATTTCCGAGAAGGCTTCGCGGATCTGGCTGCGGTTGGTCTCGTCGATGACGGCGTAGCCGGCATAGAACGCTTCGCCGCCGTCCAGCGTGCACAGCGCCCGGTCCAGCGGCGCGAGGTAATCCGACACTTTCTGAAAATTTTCCTGATGGCGCAGGTAGCCGTATTCGTCGGCATACGCGGTCGGGCAGATAAATTCGCCGCGCAACAGCGCTTCAACGACGCGTTTAAACATGGCTGGTCTCCCGGTGGGTCATGGGCACCAGTAGCGCATCGAGCTTGCTGGCCGGTATCGCGACTTCGTGCAGTTTCTGCCTGTCGATCAGGTAGCGCCGGTCGAACAGGCTCAGCACGTTGCGGTCGGCCGTCGGGCTGGCCGAGATGATGCGGATGTTCTGCCGGGCCAGCATGGCCATCATGGCTTCGATATTCTCGGGCGCCAGATCGCCCAGTTCGTCGATCGGCCAGCAGACCACGGTCTGGCTCTGCCTGCGCAGCATGGACGTCACGCCGGTAAAGAACGTGATTAGCGCCAGATAGGACAGCCCCGTGGAGCTGACGTCTTTCAGTTCCTTGGCGTTGCGGGCCTGTTTGGTGTGGCCGTTTTCGGAAATCGTGAACTCGATGTCGAACAGCGACAGATGCCTGATCTTGATGCCGTCGGCAGGCAGCAGCGCGGTCAGCGCCGTCATGGCTTCGATCAGGGAAACCGGGATGTCGCTGTCGCCGGTCAGGTCAGCATGCTCGCGGTAGCGGCCGTAATTGTCACCGAACTGTTTCAAAGCCTGCCAGTATTCCAGATCGCTCATTTTAGAGCGAACGGTCACGGTGATCTCGCCCAGCGCCGCAAAATGCTTTTCCTGGCTGACGTGTTTCGACAGCAGGGCACCGGTCGATTTGATGATGCTTTCAAAATTGCGCAGATGCCGGTAGAAGGCATCGACGTCTATGGCATGCAGCTCGATCTGCTGGCTGGTCGCCTGCTTGACGTTGGCGACCATTTTCAGCACGTCCTTTAACGGCTGCTCGATTTCCAGTCCGTCATGCGCAGAGTCCGGCGCGGCTTCCAGTGCCCGGTTCCAGGCTTCGGCCAGCTGGCTGCGCTGATGCGTGTTGAACAGCTGGACGATGGTCTGCCGGCCGCTCAGCAGCGTCTTTTCCAGGCTGCGGCGTGTCTGACCGAAGCTCTGGGCCAGCTTCTGCAGCGTGTCGGACGCGTAGTCTGGCAGCGCTTCGTTGATGACCGGCGGATGGTTTTCCAGTTGGCTGATCGTGTTGTCGAGTTGCGCCAGCAGACTCTGTGTTTTCTGCAGCGTCTGTTCCTGCTGGTAGATCAGGTTGTTGAGCCTATCTTTGCCGGCTTTGAAGTCGCGCTCCATTTGCGCGATTTCATCTTTCAGCAGCGTCTGTTGCTGCTGGCACTCGCTGCGTTGCCGGCACAGTCCGGCGTGCTGTTGCCATTGTTCATCCAGCCAGCGCTGATATTGTTCGGCCAGTTCCTGAAACTTTCTGGCCTGTTTCTCTTTGGCTTTCAGCCCTTCCAGCTGGCGGCTCAGATCAATGATCGTGTCATCGGCGCCGCTCTCTTTTAAGTCGGCCTGCAGGCGGGCTTTGATGCGCTTTTGCTCGGCCTGATAGCCGTCTTTTTCCTGCTGGATCAGGCCCTGTATGGCCTGAAGCCTGTTCTGGGCATCGGATTCGATGATGGCCCGGCGGGCCAGATGCTCCTGATGCAGCCGGGTTTGACCGGCGCGGCTTTCTTCGGCGACGGTTTGCAGATCCTTGTCGCAGCGCTTGATTTCGGCTTGCAGGACGTCGATGGTGTGCTGGATATGGGCGCGCGCTTTTTCGATTTCGGCCTTGGCCTGATGAGCCAGGCTTTGCTCCTGCTCGTTTAGCGTTTCTTCCTGCTGGCGCGCGCGTTGCGTGCGGTGCTCTGCCTTTTGCCGGTCCTGGCGGCTTTGCTCCAGTGTGGTGGATGCGGCGCCGAGACTGGCTTCCGTGCGCGTGATGTCGGCCTGGGTTTCCTCGATCTTTTTGAACAAGGCCTGTTCTTCGGTCTGCAGGGCCGCCTTGGTGGCTTCCAGCTCGCGGCCGGCCAGCGCTTCGAGATCCAGGCTGAGCCCGTAGAAGCTGGGTTCGACGCCGGGCATGACGGTTGGGTTCAGGTTTTTGTGTTCCAGCAGGTCGGGGGCGATGACGCGGCCGATCGTCTGCTGCCAGCCGTCGACTTCCTGCTCCAGAAAGTGTTGCAGCGTGCCTTCGGCCGGCTGCAGCCGCTTCAGGCAGGTTTCATGCTGCTGCTGGTATTGCCGCAGCTGCGCCTTCTTGTTCTTCAACCGGGTTTCGATGTCGTGGAAAGCTTCGCGTGCGGCGTAATAGGCCTTGTCGGCGGCCTGCTGCCCGTCCACGGCCTGCCTGATGGCCTGGCGTATCTCGGCCAGTTCCTGCCGGGTCTTGTCGAGCTGTTGCGCCAGCGCTTCGGGCATGGGCACATGCTGGCGCTCGCTCTGCTTGACGGCGCATTCGGTCGTCAAGTGCGCCTTTTGCTCTTTGAGCGGCTGTGTGCGGGCCTCGCTGTCCTTGACTGACTGTTCCCTGCGCTGCTGGTACTGGGTTTCGGTTTCCGCCAGCTTTTTTTCCCTGTCCAGTTCTTCCGTGGCGCGTTGCGTGTCAAATGCCTGCAGCTGATGAGTGTGTCGGTGCTGCAGCTCTGTCAGCTGATGTTCGTAAAGCGCCTTGATGTCTTTGGTTTTGCTTTCCAGCGCCTCGATTTCCTGTGTTTTGAGCGCTTGTTGTTCGCGGTATTGCTCGAGCAGGGCGCCCTTGATCGCGAAGGTTTCGGCATCCTGCTGTTCATATTCCTGCTTTTTGTCTTCCAGCGCATGGATCTGGAAATCAAGATCCATGATCTGTCCGTTCAGCTGCCGTAAGGTTTCGTTTTTGGGCTCCAGTTGCCGGGTAAAATCCAGGCCCAGTTGCTGCAGCTGCTTTTTAGTCTCGTTGATCAGCTCAATGCCTTTTTCCAGCTCGGCCTGGGCCGTTTTGTGGCTGCTGCGCGTCAGAAAATGGATGTGAGACAGCTCGCTGTGAGTGTCTTTCAGCTTTTCTGCGGCCTGCAGCAGTTCGTCGAAATAATCGCGCCTGGCTTCCAGCGCCCGCGCGGCGCTGATGTCGGCCAGCCAGCCGTCGATGTGGCTTTTGCTGAGCTGGAACGGGTTGCGGCGCTGCTCCTGATCGAGCAGGCTCTGGCTGAGCCGGTCGCGCGAGATGTCGACCAGCATTTGTTTGATGACTTCGAAATCGCCGATTTTCTCGACCACGGCGCCGATGACTTTTTCCATGTGCGTGACCGGCGAAGAGGCCATCGAAAAACGCCGTTGCAGCGCGCGAATCCATTTCTTGCCCGAGTTATGGTGATGCTGGATGACGCTGCAATAGTCGTCGACGCCCATGACGCGGGAGGTCTCGACGGGCCGGTTGTGTTTGTAGTGCCGTTCCACGGCGGCGTTGTCGCGCGGCAGATTGTTTTCGTCAATGTAACAGTCCCGGTCGTAAGGCGCGTCGATGAACTTGTAGCGTGCGGTGCGCCCGTCGCTTTGCACCATGACATGGCAGATCTGGTCGAAAGGGCGCTGGTATTCATAAATCAGGTAACTGCTCGTACGCGGCAGATAATGGTCGATGAAGCTTCTTTTGCTGCCGGTGCTGCCGACGATATTGCTGGGCCTCTCGCCCCAAAACAACTGCATCAGGCGCAGAAAGGTCGTCTTGCCGGCACCGTTCGTGCCGCTCAGGCTGGTGTGCCCGTCCACGTTCAGCAGCACGGTCTGCCCGGCCCAAAAGCTGTCGATCAGGACAATGCTTTTTAATTGATAGGTTGTCGACATTGGTGTCCTTGAGTTTTTAAAGCGTAACTGGCTGATGGGAAATAAACAATGCGGATCTGAGAAGATGCAATCGTCTGACTTCGGTCAATAGCGGGTGTTGTCGGAAAGTTGGCGTTATTTTACCATTTCCGTTGCTTGCATGAACCTCGGATTTAAGCGCGGCGGCTGTTTGGTTTGAGTTGAACTGCGGAACCGGGCGCGAGTCTTTGGCATACCAGCCATTAAAAAACAGGCGGTTTTTGCCTGCGAGTCGATCATATTTGTGATGCTTTATTGAAGGAGTTCATTATGAGTGAAAACATAATATCCTGTGATCTGTTTGATTATATTGAAGTAGCCTGCCTGTACGGCTATGAAGTCAAGCTGAAGTTAAAGGATGACCAGGTCCTGATCGGCAAGGCGATCAATGTGACGACATCGGGGGACAGACGCGAATTTCTGATTATCGATAACGGGCAGAAGCAGCAGGTGGACTTGGCGCAACTGGCGTACATGCATGTGTTGACGCCCGATGCCAAATTTCACGATGTATCGTTTGTGGATATGCCGGTAAACGGCCAGGTGAGGGCTCACTAGGCCGTCTTTGAGCATCAGCGGCCATTGCCGGGCGCGAAGCGCGCTGCGCCCCGCCGTTCAAAAGGCGATATTCTCGATCGTATCCATGTCGGTTTCGTCGAGCTCGAAATCATAGACTTCCAGATCCTCTTCCATATGACGCTGGCTGGTGGTCCCGGTCAGCGGGATCATGCCCAGCTGCAGCGCGAACCGGAACACGACCTGCGGCACGGAGCAGCTTAGCCGTTCCGCAATCTCGTGCACCTTGGGGCCGCTCAGTTCAGTCACGTTGGCCGTCAGCAGTGAGAACCCCTGATAGCGTATGTCATGGGCATGGCAGAGTTCGCGAATCCTGACGTCCCATTTGGTGCGCGCAAAGCACCGGTTCTGCACGAAGGCCGGCATGATCTCGGCCTTGTCGATGAGCAGCTTCAATTGGTCGAAGCCGACGTTGGAAACGCCGATCAGCTTCACGGAACCGGATTTCTGCAGCGTCTGCAGGGTCCGCCAGACTTCCCAGTCGGCCGCGCTCAGGCCCTGGCTCACTGACGGGCCGTGCAGCAGGTAAGCGTCCAGATAAGTCGTGTTCAGATGCGCCAGCGAACTTTCGAACGACTGCATCACCTGCGTGCTGTAGTCCGCTTTCGGATCATAGGGCAGGCGGTGGTCCTGGCTGTTCACGTAGGTGAATTTCGATTGCAGGAACAGGTCGCCGCGCTCCAGGCTCATTTCGGTTAAAGCCTGCTGGACGCCTTCGCCGACGCCGGCTTCGTAATAGTGCATGCGCTGGTTGGCGGTGTCGATGCCCCGAAAGCCCGCAGTGACGGCCTGTTGCGTCAACGTCTCGGTCTGGGCTTCTTTCCAGGCCGTGCCATACAGAAGCGTCGGGACCCTGACGCCTCTATGCGTGACATAACGGTTGATCTTATGGGAAGTATCTGACATGCCGGCCTCCTGATGCGCTGCGCACTGATTCATGGATTTGATAGTAACAAAGAGCGTAGGCCGTGCCAGGAGTTCCTGGCCAGCGCCTTAAAACTTACAGCGTGTGGTGCGACCTCAGCCGCCTGGTGTAGGCATATGAAGCGGCTGAAGTCGCCCCCACAGGTTCATGTAATTCCAGGTTCAGCTTTCAAACGACAGCTTGCTGCCGAACACCGTCTGCCAGTCCTGCGTAAACTGGTCCACGGCCGGCTGAACTGCCGGATGGGCAAGCATTTGCGCTGCGACATCAACCGGCAGCGTAATCGCGGCAACGCCCACCTTCAATACGTCCACGACCTGCTGGGTGTTCTTGAAACTGGCCGGCAGGATCTTGCTGTCCAGGCAATGCCGATCGAGCAGCAGCTGCAGATCAGCCACGGCGCCGGCGCCATCGGCGCCCATCGCATCGATGCGGTTGACGTACGGCGCGAGGTAATCGGCCCCGCACAAGGCCGCCAGAAAGCCTTGCTGCGCGCTGTAAATGGCCGTCGCCAGCACGGGGATGTCGTCGGCTTTCATTTTCCTGATCGCGGCCAGTCCTGTTTCCGTGGCCGGCACTTTGACGACCACATCATAGGGCAGCGCATGAATTTGTGCGGCTTCCGCGACCATGCCGTCAACCGTCTGGCTGACCACCTGGACATGAAACCGGGCATAAGGACCGATGACCGCCGACACGGCGGGCAGCAATTGATTCAGGCCTACGCCGGCTTTAGCCAGGATGGACGGGTTCGTGGTAATGCCTTTCACGGGCAGGCAGGCGTTAAAGCGCGCCACCTGCTCGACATCGGCCGTATCAAGATATAACTCAATCATGTTTCATACCCTCATTAAATAGACCGAAATTCTAACGGACGTTCGCCCGAATAAAAAATAATCGACACGCAAACGCTTGTTTTATCCGGAAAATCCGGAACATTTTGCCGGAAAATTGCTGTCCGGCAGGCAGTTTTTGCGGTCAGCATGACCTGTAATTTCAATAATCGGGAAAAAATCTCCGCGGCAGTCCCAGGCGGCCTCATGACTGATGACAACTGGCTTTGCGGCATTCATTGCCGGGAAGGAAGCATATAAAAATCAAATATTAAGCTTGCCTTAAAACAATCTTTAAGGTTAATTTAAGGTTCGTGAAGTTAGAATCGAATTGTCTAAATAAAAAAACACTACTTTATGAATAAAATCATACGAGTTGTTTCTATTTTTGTTCTATGCAGTTATTTTTCTCAGCCATTATCAACCGCTGAGGCCTCCGAACGCCATGTGATTACTGCCGCTTCCAAACACAGAACGGCAAAAGCTCATAAGACGAGGCACACTTTAGGGCCTTCAAGAACAGCCAAGCGCAGCATGGTTTCGTGGTATGGCGCCGATTTCCACGGTAAAAGAACCGCCAGCGGTCAGCGATTTGACATGTATGCCATGACCGCCGCGCACAAGACGCTGCCTCTTCTTTCTTACGCCAAAGTCACCAATCCCAGAAATAATCGTACTGTCATCGTGCGCATCAATGACCGAGGCTCTTTCCCCGGCAAAAGAGAAATGGACCTGTCCTATGCAGCCGCCAAAAAGCTTGGCATTCAGAGTCAAGGTTTAGGCTCTGTCGTTATCACTCCCATAAGCCGCGATCAAGCCCTGGCGGAAATGGGGCATGGCGGTAAAACAGGTAAAAGCAGTTGATGCCTGGTGGCTCCATTTAATTCTGTAGATCACAAAATACTCAGTTAATCCCAATAACAACAGTTCCCATATGCTGGACATGGTTTTCTCAGGCGGATAGCCCGTATTCCACAGCTGACGGCCCCAGGCTTTACGGTTGCGCTGTAGATTGACTGTCCGGTTTCTGGCCGTCAGCGACAGTTCGAATCTGACATTATCTGCCGGGTCAAACTTGAGCTACCAACCGATAGTTTTCAAACCGAAGCTGATGCCTTGTATTTCACGTTGGGGTACTGCATGGAGCTGCGGAAAGAATGGCTGTTTTCAATTCAACGGTTATAGTCACCGAAACGTAACAGGATACCGAGGGAAAGTTTGCCGGCTCTTTGGCTTCCGATATCTTTCCATGCTGTGACAACAGATATGGCCTTTTACGGCTCAACTGACACTTCATCCTTAGTTATTCACCACTGAAATCTTCGTGAGCATGCGGGTAGGTTTCTAGAGCGCTCTATAACAGCCGAATAACAAACATCCGGGCGCCTTCTTCATCCGAAAGATTCATAAAACCTGTGTGAGACATCAATTAAACCTGTATGATAGGGTTTGGAAAGTTTTTACTTTTCAATTATTTATCTCCGGGCTCTGCCCGGCAATCACATAAAAGGTTTTAAAATATAATGAATATCATCAAAAAGATGGCGCTGACTTTTATCATGACGATTTTTCTAGGCGCAAATAGCGTTATAGCTTTCGCCGAAGAAGCGACTAATAGTTCTGCGGCAAGCATCAATGAGACTATTGCGCATGTTGAAGAAGGGTTAGCCGAGGTAAACAAAAGTGATTTTTCCGCGGCCTATTTGCATTTAAAAGCAGCGCGTCTATCTTCCGAGAACATTACCGGGGATGAAGCTATCGTAAAAGAAGCCAATGGAAGCGTCATTCAAGGGCAAATACAAGCCAAATCCGGCAATGTCCAAAAATCAGCCGACTTATTAAATAAGGCATTGAAGTTGTATAAGTCATTATTATAAAAAGATAAGAATGCCTCTGGAGTCAAGTACCTAAGGGCTAGGTCTGTTTTAGGGGCATTTTATTTTATCAAGTACTTTCACTAGCCCTCGTTCCGGTTAGAATAACCTCTCCTGCCCATTTTACGAGGTTATTGCCATGTCTGAAGCCTTAACGATTTTATCCCCTGTCAAACTCGGCCCTTATGAATTGCCCAACCGTCTGGCGATGGCGCCCTTGACGCGCTGCCGCGCCAGCAGAGACGGCATTCCCAATGAGTTGATGGCGGAATATTACCGTCAGCGCGCCAGCGCGGGCCTGATCATCAGCGAAGCCACGCCGGTTTCGCAGCAAGGCAAAGGCTATCCGTTCACGCCCGGCATCTATAATGACGCCCAGATTCAGGGCTGGCAGGCCATTACCTCGGCCGTGCATGAGAAAGGCGGGCGCATTTTCCTGCAACTGTGGCATGTAGGCCGTATTTCTCATCCTTCATTGCAGCCGGAAGGCGCGTTGCCGGTAGCGCCATCGGCGCTGAAACCGGCCGGACAGGCCTCGACCGAGCAGGGGCCGCAAGATTTCGTCACGCCGCGCGCGCTTGAGCTGTCCGAAATCCCGGGCATTGTCGAACAGTTCCGGCACGGTGCCGATTGCGCCTTGAAGGCCGGGTTCGACGGCGTGGAAATTCACGGCGCCAACGGCTATCTGCTCGACCAATTCCTGCGCGACGGCACAAACCGGCGCACCGATGCCTATGGCGGCTTCATCGCCAATCGGGCGCGCCTGCTGTTTGAAGTCATTGAGGCCGTCACATCGGTCTGGGGCAGCGACAAGGTCGGCTTGCGTCTGTCGCCGCTGCAGCCGTTCAACGACATTCGCGACAGCGACCCGAGAGCCACGTTCGGCTATGTGGTCGAGCAGCTCAACCGCTTCAACCTGGCTTACTTGCATATCACGGAAATGGGCAAGGAAGCGCCCGGCGCGGCGGGTCCTGCGTTCGATCTTGAGGAGTTAAGGATGCTGTATCACGGCGCTTACATGCTCAACGCCGGCTACACGGCCGAGACGGCGACGGCCGCTATTGCCGAAGGCCGCGCCGACCTGGTCGCGTTCGGCAAGCTGTTCATCGCCAATCCGGACCTGCCCGAACGCTTCGCTAAAAATGCGCCGCTGAATGAGCCCGATTTCGATACGTTTTATCAGGGCGGGGCGCAAGGTTATACCGACTATCCGGCTCTGGCCGACTAAAGCTAGCGGCATGCTGTTGTCTCAGTAGGGGAGGCGCAGAACGCTGATTGATGGATCAGTATTTATCCCTGGATTTGAATGGAGATCAGGCTGCGCCGCGGCATTAACGGTTGCCAGGGCGGCAAAGGGCCAGGCTCAGCTTGAGGCCGTTTTTCATTGACAATGTGGAACACGCTGGATATTATCCGGGAAAGTCTAACAGCCCACTGATAATTTTAGTTGAAGGCCACAAAATTGAATGCTAGGAAGATTAATTGTGCTTCTGTTGGCGTCGCGCCGAGTCGCTTTATCGCTTTGGGTTTCGCTCTTAACGCATCAGGCATCGTCAATACACGGCTGGCATTCCCTGTTCGCCGGGGGCTCCAGGCGCCGGCCCTTATTCGCTTGATTTCCCCCATCCATTTTTTCCTCTCGAGCGTTTGTTTGCGCAATAAATCTGGGGCTTACGCTGGGTTTCCGTGCCGTTCCGGCGCGAAATGAAATTGTCGCCATGCTGTTTCTCCTTTTCTTCATGCCGGTTACATTGACATTATTCCTGATGGCTTTTTTGCCGTTTCAATGCCTTGATAGCCTTAAGCGCCGGCCCATCGGCTATTATTGGGATCAAGGCTTGGAAAAATGGATTGGGTAACGTGATTGTCGATCCTCCGGCTACTTCCATGCCGCATTTCGTCTAATATTATATTTAACATCTTTCCCTATTGGCCTTAATTATTTGTCACCTATGCGTTATTTCTATATTTCCATTTTTTTCACCATCGTTTGCCTGATCGCTGCCTTTATTTTTGGCGGTCTCGAAGGCGCTGTTCTGGCGCTGATATTGGGAGTGCTGGAAGTCAGCTTGTCTTTTGACAATGCCGTCGTCAACGCTTCGGTTCTGAAACGCATGTCGCCTGCCTGGCAGCAGCGTTTTCTAACCTGGGGGATTATCGTCGCCGTGTTCGGCATGCGGCTGCTGTTCCCGATTCTGATCGTCGCATTCGCGACCGGCCTGGACTTGTCGTCGGTCACCAATATGGCGCTTCATGCGCCCGAACAGTATGCAAAGCATTTACAGGAGGCACATACCTTTATCGCCGCTTTCGGGGGCACTTTTCTGCTGTTGGTGGCTTTCTCTTTTCTGTTTGATGAAGCGCGCGATACTTACTGGCTAGGCAGGCTCGAGCAAAAAGTGCAGGCGCTTGGAAAAATCGATGCGGTCGCCAGCACGCTTTCATTGATGCTGTTGCTGATTACGTATACGTTCGTTGAAGAATCGCATCAGCACGATGTCTTGTTCGGCGGCGTCTGGGGTATTTTCCTGTACGGACTGGTCAGCAGTCTGGACCGGTTTTTCCAGGTCGAGTCGGAAGACGAAGATGCGGAGGTCATGGATACCATCAAGCAGGGCGGCGTCATGGCGTTTCTGTACCTCGAGCTCCTGGACGCCTCTTTTTCCTTTGACGGTGTGATCGGCGCCTTCGCGATTACCCGCGATATCGTGATCATCATGCTGGGCCTGGGCATCGGTGCCATGTTCGTGCGGTCGCTGACCGTGTTTTTGGTCAACAAGGGCACGCTTGATGAATATGTGTTTCTGGAGCATGGCGCCCATTACGCGATAGGGGCTTTGGCGCTGATCATGCTGATCAGCACCCATACGCCGATTCCGGAAGTATTTACCGGGTTGATCGGCGCGGCATTCATTGCCTTGTCCGTTTTGTCTTCAATTCGTTTCAAGAAAAAAGAAGCGGCGAATTCTTCTTCATAATGCACTACAGGAGATTATGCGATGGCTATTTCACTGAGCAAAGGCGGCAACATCAGCTTAAGCAAAACCGATCCGCAATTGAAAAACATGCTGGTCGGCTTAAGTTGGGATATCAGATCAACCGATGGTTCGGATTTCGATCTCGACGCCAGTGTCTTCATGGTTAAGGACGATAACAAGGTCCGGGGCGATCACGACTTTATTTTTTACAATCAGCTCAAATCGACCTGCGGCTCTGTCGAGCATACCGGCGATAACCGTACCGGTGCGGGCGATGGCGATGACGAGGTGATCAAAGTCATTCTGGATAAAGTGCCGCAGGACATTGCCAAAATCGTCGTGGCCGTTACCATCCATGACGCCGATTCAAGGCGCCAAAATTTTGGTCAAGTGCATAATGCCGCGATTCGTCTGGTCAATCAGGATACCAATAATGAAGTGACTCGTTTCGATTTGAGCGAGGACGCCTCCATCGAGACCGCCATGATCTTCGGCGAAATTTACCGGCACAACAACGAATGGAAGTTCAGAGCCGTCGGCCAGGGTTATGCCGGCGGTTTGAAAGCGCTGGCTATCCAGCACGGCATTCAGCTTTAAATCTATTTCAGAGTGTTCCAAAGAGCATATAACAACATTAAAAAATAAGGAGACTATCATGGCTGTATCATTATCCAAAGGCGGCAACGTCAATCTGAGCAAAGAAGCGCCCGGACTCAATAAAATACAAGTCGGCCTGGGCTGGGACGCGCGCGTTACCGATGGCGCGGCATTCGATCTCGACGCCAGCTGCTTTCTGGTAAAGTCGGACGGAAAAGTCAGGAACGATGGCGACTTCTGTTTCTACAACAACAAAAACGTAGCCGATGGCTCCGTGGTTCATCTGGGTGACAACCAGACCGGTGACGCTGCAGGCGATGATGAAACCGTCAAGGTCGAGCTTTCAAAAGTGCCGGCGGACATCGACAAGGTGGTTTTTTCCGTCACGATTCACGAAGCCGACACGCGCAATCAAAACTTCGGCCAGGTTTCCAAGGCTTATATCCGTATCGTTAATGAAGAAAACGGCACCGAAATCGCCCGCTTCGATTTGAGCGAGGATGCCTCCATCGAAACGGCCATGATTTTCGGGGAAATCTATCGCAGCGGCTCGGATTGGAAATTCAAGGCCGTAGGCCAGGGCTTCGCGGGCGGCCTGGGACCATTGGCTTCATCTTTCGGCGTTAACGTTTGATTTTGCCGGGGAAATTCATGCCGGCCCGTAAAGGGCGGAGGCTGGGACGATCTCCAATGGCCGGCTGAAATTTCCCTCGCTGACAATGCCGCACGGCAGGCGTTTTCAATAGCGCCATTTCCGATGCCGATAACATATTATTCAGACTTTCTAATCACACAGGACTTACCTATGGCAATTTCGTTACAAAAAGGTCAAAAAATATCCCTGGACAAGGAATCCGGGCAGGCGCTCACTAAAGTGATCATGGGACTGGGCTGGGATGCCGTGAAAAAAGGCGGCTTGTTCGGCGGTTTTTCAGGCGGCGGCTCAATCGATCTTGATGCCTCCTGCATCCTGTTCGGCGAAGACAACAAGGTCGCCGATACCGTCTGGTTCAGGCAGTTGAAAAGCCGCGACGGCAGCATCGTGCATACCGGCGACAACAGAACCGGCGAGGGCGACGGCGATGACGAGCAAATCATCGTCGATCTGTCGAAAGTGCCGGCCTCTATCAAGTCCCTGGTCTTCACCGTCAACTCCTTTACCGGCCAATCTTTTGACTCGGTTGCAAATGCCTACTGCCGCATGGTCAATGCCGCCAATCAAAATGAAATCGCCCGCTATACGTTAACGGCCCAGGGCGCGCACACGGCGCAAATCATGGCTAAAGTCTACCGGCACAATAACGAGTGGAAAATGCACGCCATCGGAGAATCTTCCAGCGGCCGCACTTTTGAGCAATTGGTTCCGGCCATTATTCCCTATTTATAATCGGCCCGTTCATGCGCATCTGGTTTAATAAAACCTTTTCCTCCATTCACTCCGTTTTAAGAAACCTTCGCCAGACCGATACGGAAGGCGATATCACGCTGGTTTTCTCGCATGAACACCGTTATGCGCCCGGCATGGCGGTGGCTGATGAAATATTTATCGAGCCTGCCGGGCTAAGCGGTACGGAATACCTTGATTGGGCCGTTGATTTCTGCCGGCAGCAGCGCATCGATTTATTCTGGCCGGGCAAGGAAGCGGCATTGATCGCTGAACACCAGGCGCGGTTTGTGTCTCAGGGGACGCGTGTCGTTTCGGTAGCCGATCACGCCGTGCTGACGTTATTGAATGACAAGGCGGCGTTTTATGCCGATCTCGATCATGAAGTCGCGCTGCCGCCCGATTCGGTGCCGGTGAACACGTTTGACGAATTCGACAGGGCGGTCGACATGCTGCGCCGCAAACACGACAAACTTTGCGTCAAACCCGCCATATCCGTGTACGGGCTGGGTTTTCGTGTGCTTGATGATGCGCGGCCCAGTATTGCCCATTTGCTTAAAGGCGTGAGCTACCAGATACCCTCGAGCGAACTGCGTTTCGGTATGGCGCAGTCACCGCGGTTCGATACGTTGCTGGTCATGGAATATTTGCCCGGGCATGAATGGAGCGTCGATTGCGCGGCTTCTCATGGCAGGCTCTGGTGCGCTGTGCAGCGGAAAAAACCGCTGACCGCCGGCCATGCCCAAATCATCGACAACCAGCCGGAAATCGCCGGCATGGTCGAGCGCCTGACGGCGCATTACGGCCTGAACGGGTTGTTCAATATCCAGTTTAAGGAAGGCGTCGATGGACCGCGTCTTCTGGAGATCAATGCCAGACCGTCCGGCGGTGTTGGCATGGCTTGCCTGTCCGGCGCCAACCTGGCAAAAATAGCGTTGCAGGCCGTCAACAATGAAAATCCGCCCCGGGAGCTTGCGTCCACGGCCATCGCTTACGGCATGCGCGTGCGGGAAATCAACACGCCGGTCGTTGTGGAAGAGGCGGCGCTGTGATGGGAAAATCCCGGCATCAGGTCGTCGATCTCAGAACCGGCCGTCTCCATGTCACGACCGAGCCAGGCCGCGTGCCTTTGCATCGGCTTTTGGGGTTCGCATCGCGCATTAACAGCAAGCGCGGATTCCTGTTGGTCAGCAAAGTCCTGGGCAAGCATTATCCGGTTTTACCGAGAACCATGGCCTGGTCTTATCGCGCGCTGGCCAGAAAGCTGCTTGATCAAACAGATTTTTCGGCGCCCTCGCTTTGGGTGGGCATGGCTGAAACGGCGACCGGCCTAGGCTATGGCGTTTTCGAGTCGGCTTACAATCTGGGCGTGCGCGGCGCGCTGTTCATGCAAACCACGCGCTATCACCTGGCCGGCGGCGACCGGCTCGCATTTATTGAAGAGCACAGCCACGCCACCGATTTTTTCCTTTATTATCCTGAGCATGAAAAAGACCGCGCCGCGTTTTTAAACGCCAGGCAATTGGTCTTGATCGATGACGAAATCAGCACCGGCGCGACTTTTGCCCGGTTGATAGCGGCGTACCGTGCCATTAATCCGCGGCTGGAAAAAGTATTCATCGTCAGCCTGGTCAACTTTGCCTCGCCCGAGCACCGGCACCGCGTTGAAGCTTCGGCCGGCATCCCGGTGCAGTGGGTCAGCCTGCTGGCCGGGCAATTGCGTTTCGATCCGGTTGACACGGATCAGGAACAATTTCGCGATAACACCATCAATGTCGCCGGCAACGGCTTGTGCAAGCGCGACATCCTGGCCTGGCCCGGTCGCCTGGGCATGGACCGGCCGGTGCGCTTCTCCGATCTGAACGTCGCGGGCTTGTTAGTCTTTTTGCCTGCGCGGCCGGACAGCCGGCCGATCCTGGTGCTCGGCACCGGCGAATGCAATCCGCCGGCCTTTCTGTTGGGGCGCTCGCTCGAGCGTCTCGGTTATCGCGTGATTGTCCAGGCCACGACGCGCTCGCCCATTTTTCCGGAAGGCGCGATCGTGTCAAGAATTCAATTCACCGACAACTATCAGGACGACATCGACAATTTTCTTTACAACGTCGATGCGGACGATTTCAGCCTGATCGTGGCCTGCCATGAAACCCCGCGGGTACCGGGCAATACTAGCCGCGGCACCGATTTCATTGGGCTGTTAAAACAACTGAACGCGGTCGGCGCGCAATTTTCCTATCGGGACAACAATGCAGAGCTTCATTTTTATCGACCTTGACGATACGCTGTTTCAGACGTTGCGCAAGTGCGGGCCGCTGGCGAATCGAGACGGGCTGCAGCCGCGCGCCTATCTCAAGGATGGCTCGCCGCTATCGTACGCCACGCCCAAACAGGCATGGCTGTGGCAGTGGCTTTCAGGCGCCGGCCGCATGATTCCGGTCACGGCGAGAGATTTTGACGCGTTTTCCAGGGTCGATCTGCCTTTTACCGAAGAAGCGGTTTTGAATCACGGGGCCGTCATCCTGGACAAACAGCGCCGGATCGATCCGGAATGGCAAGGCTATATGGCTGATGTTTTGCCGGGCTATCACCGCGATCTTTTTGATCTTTGGGAGCAGGTTCATTGCCATGCGCGCCGTGATCCGGCGCTGAATCCGCGATTAATCAAGGATTTCGGCGTCACCTGGTATGGTGTCATCAAGCACGCGACGGCGGACGAGGCGGCACTGGACAGACTGCTGAATGCGGTGATCCGGCCGCATGAATCCGTGTTGTCGGGCCGGCTTTACTATCATCTCAACGGCAATAATCTGGCCGTCCTTCCCGATGTGGTAGGAAAAGCCCGGGCGGTCGGCTTTTTAAAGGCCCGCTATGCGGACCTGCATGGGCCGATAGTCACCATCGGCATGGGCGATAGCAAAACCGACCTGCCCTTCATGTCGCTCTGCGATTACGCCATGATTCCCAACGGTACGCAGTTAGGGAGGCTCTTCCATGATGCCTGATTATTTCTCGGGCAGTTATTTTGCGGAGGATGTGCGCTTTTTACTGAAGCCCATTCACATCGAGCACACGCCGGTCAAGGCGAAGGAAGCCCTGATTCAAGCCGGTAAAAAGCATTATTCGCAGATGCTCACCCATGAAAAACGGCCTTCTCAGGATTATCTGGACCTTTTCAGCCGCGCGCTGTCCGATAACCGGGCATTGGTGGCCAGACACACGCTGATCCTGGCTAAAAAAATCAGCGAGACGCGCCGAAACGGCATTGTTCTGGTTTCCCTGATGCGCGCGGGCACGCCGGTCGGCGTTTTATTGAAGCGCATGCTCGGGCGGTATTTTGGCATCGATGCCGAGCATTATTCGATTTCGATCATCCGCGACGTAGGGATTGATGAAAATGCGTTGCGTCATATTCTGGCGCGTCACGCGCCGGATTCCATTGCGTTCGTCGACGGCTGGACCGGCAAGGGCGTTATTTCAAGACAGCTGGAGATCAGCCTGAAACGCTTCGCGGACAAGCATGGGATTACTGTTCCGCCCGAGCTTTACGTGCTGTCCGATCTTGCCGGCACCGCTTTCGTGTCGGCATCGGCGGAAGACTATCTGATTCCGTCCAGTATTCTTAACGCGACCGTGTCGGGCCTGGTCAGCCGGTCCGTGATCGACAAGGTGCAATTGCTTGAGACGGACTATCACGGCTGTCATTTCTACCGGGATTATGCCGATGCCGACCTGTCCAGGGATTTTGTCGACTCGATCATGAGCGCTGCCGATGAAATCATGGCGCAGCCGGCGTCGCCCCGTTTCGATCCCGAGCTGCGCCTGTCCGGCGAGGCGGTGCCCAAGCAGGTCCTGAGGGAACAATCCCGCCGGTTTCTTGGCTGGATTCGCGACAGTTACGGCGTTGCCGACCAGAATCTGATTAAACCCGGCATCGGCGAATCGACCCGGGTTTTTCTAAGGCGGGAGGCGGATCTGCTGCTGGTGAAGGAGCGCGGGGATCCGGCCGTCCAACATCTGCTTTATCTGGCCGAGACAAAGAACAGACCGGTAAAGGCCTGCCCGGATCTGCCTTATCGAGCTGTCGCTTTAATTAAGGAACTGACATGACAATAACAAGAAGATCCTTGCACCCGCATTTGACGGAAAAGCTTTCGGGCTGGGCGCTGGGGGCGCCTTTATACGTGCCGGCGATGCATCCTGACCTGCTGAAAATCGCCAACGCGGAGAAGATTTCGTTTATCCGAACCATGATAATCTGCACCGAGGATGCCGTTGCCGACAGAGATGTCGAGTTGTCGATCCGGAATCTGCGCAATTTTTTGCCGCTTATCAGTTCAATCGCCGACAAACGCCGGTTTATCCGGCCCAGAAATCCGGACGTACTGAAGCGCATTCTGGACTTGCCGGGCATCCATAAGATCGACGGCTTTGTGTTGCCCAAGTTTGACCGGACCAACCGCGACCAGTACCTGGACGCGCTGCGGGGTTCCCGGTTCCTGATCATGCCGACCCTGGAAACGGCTGACGTTTTCGACCCCGGCGCCATGCGCGAGCTTGCCGTGTCGCTGGCCGAAGACGCCATGAAACCCCAGATCCTCCTGATCCGGATCGGCGGCAACGATCTGTTGAATTTATTGGGACTGCGCCGCCCCCGGGGAATCACCCTATACGAAACACCGTTGTCCGGCGTTATCAGCCAACTCGTCACGACTTACAAGCCGCTCGGCTTTTCGCTCTCGGCGCCCGTGTATGAATACCTGAGCGATAAAGAGACGCTGGACCGGGAGGTTCGCCTGGACATGGCGCACGGGTTGGTAGGCAAAACCGCGATTCATCCGGAGCAAATACCGATGATAGAAAAGCATTATTCGGTTTCCTGCCAAGATCATGAGATGGCCTTGTCCATCCTGAACCGCGATATGCCGGCCGTGTTCAGGATGCATGACGCCATGTGCGAGGTCTCCACCCATTCGAACTGGGCGCGGCAAATTCTGCAGCGCTATCATTGTTATGGCCTGGATCAGGCGGCCATGGACATCGGTTATCTGTCGCCCACTTCTTCCTATGCCTGATTTCTAAAAACACGTATGGATTAGCCATGAACGCGCGCAAAGACCTCGTCTCCGGACAAAATATCACCCTGGCGCATCATGACCTGCATGTCATGATCATTCCCGCTCAAATGCCGCCTGACCTGGCATTGGACACCAGCGCCTTTCTGTTGAATGAAACGGAAAAAGTGGGCTCAGACAAGGATTTCGTGTTTTTCAACCAGCCATCGAGGCTGGACCAGGGCATCGAGCTGGACTGCAACAGCCATAAGCTGACGCTGCATCTGGACCGCGTGGGGGCTCAGATCAATAAAATCGTTTTCACCTCGACTATTTTTCAGGGCAACCTCAACGGGCTGGCTTTCAGGGATGTGAAAAAAATCACCGTGCTGGTCAAGGATTTTCTGTCGGGAATCGAACTGGTTTCATTTGCGCTGGATACCTCGTCATTTTCAGAAACGGCGCTGATTTTCGCGGAACTGTACCGGCATCAGGGGAATTGGAAATTCCGGGCCATCGGCGCGGGCTTTGTGGGCGGACTGGAGCCCTTGGCCAAACATTACGGCGTCGATGTCGGGGAAGGAGAGGGTAGCGCCCCGTCGCCGATTCAACCCGCATCTCCGCCAAAGCCGATCAATCTGAGCAAGGTGACGCTGGAGAAAAAAGGGCAATCCATTTCCCTCGACAAAAAGCCCCAAGGCCAGCTGGGAAAAATCAATGTCAATCTAAACTGGAATAACACACCGACCAAATCCCCCGGCTTTTTCTCCCGGTCCAAGAGCGGCATCGACCTTGACCTGGGCTGCCTGTTCGAGTTTCAGGACGGCTCGATCGGCGGCATTCAGGCCTTGGGAAACTGCTTCGGAAATTTTCACCAGTTTCCCTATATCGAGCTGGATCAGGATGACCGCAGCGGCACGTCGGTAACCGGCGAAAACCTGGCCGTCAACGGCGATTGCTGGCATTTATTCCGGCGGGTTCTGATTTTCGCCTTCATTTACGAAGGCATTCCGAACTGGTCACATGCCGATGCCGTGATTACGATAAAAAACAGCGGGCAGGCGGATATCGAAGTCAGGCTGGACAGCCACCGGAATGACCAGATGATGTGCGCCATCGCCATGCTGGAGAATATCGAAAACAGGGTGGTGATCACCAAACTGGTTGACTATTTCAACGGCCACCGGTCTTTGGATGCCGCTTACGGCTGGGGATTGAATTACGCAGCCGGATCCAAATAACTAGTTTTTTAACAGAAGGAAAAATGTCATGAGCTTTGAAAGTTTTTTAACCTCACTCAAAAACAAGGCCTCGGAACTGAAAACCGAGGCGCTTAAATTCAAGAACAAGGACTTCCTGAATGCCACCATGGCCGGCTCCGCGTTGGTGGCCATGGCCGACGGCGTGATCACCCCGGAAGAAAAACAAAAAATGATCAAATTCATCGAAGCGCATGATGCGCTTTCCATATTCACCACGATAGATGTCGTCAATGCCTTTCAGACCTATGTCAGCCAGTTGCAGTTTGACAGGGATATCGGGGAAGCCAAGGCCTTCGAAGCCCTCAAGAAGATGGAAAGCAACGCGGCGGCGGCACGACTGATTCTGCGAATGGTGATCAGCATAGCCGGATCGGACGGCGAGTTTGATGACTATGAGAAAAAAATGGCGGTCAGGATAGCGAAAGAACTGTCGCTGGACCCGGCCGAATTTGAATTGAAGTAGGCTTTTTAGGCCGCGAGGCCAACCCGGCGGGTAGCTGTTGAAAGGCATGATGACTTAAAAAATCAGCCCAGCTACCTGCGGCCGGCCGCAATGATGAAGAAAGCAGCGACGGAAGTCTGCCAATTATTTAACGGCACAAAAAACGCGATTCTGGCAGGACTAAGGCCGCTGTTTTTATCGATGGCCGGCGCTAAACCGGAAAAGTAACGCAAGCCAGAAACACGAAGTTATGTCTTCGCGTTTTTACTTTGCATGAGGCGCTTCCGGCTATGCCGGGGAGCAACTCGGCTTTGATCGTAACCATGACGCTGTTGCCGCGGTTGATCAAGAGAAGCCATTACGTGGCCCGTCTGCTAAACGCCATAGCTATGGATATAATCCTCCAATTGCGAGATCTTGTTGCTATAGTCGGACATCATTTTCTTTACTATATCGCCTATGCTGATCATTCCGATTAATTCATTTTGATCCATAACGGGCAAATGACGTGCATGCATCGATGTCATCAATATCATGCACTGATCAATAGAATCATCAGGATCAATATATATTGTATTGGCATCAATCATTTCAGAGACAGGCGTCTCCAGGCAACTCTCGTTCCTCAATACAAGCTGCTGCATATAGCCTCGCTCGGTAAAAATGCCCAAAAACCTGTTATCCTGATAAACCGCGATTGATCCGATATTATTGTCTACCATCTTTTTTATCGCATCCCGGGCTGTTGTCTGGCCATCGGTAGAGAGGATATTGGGATTTTCCTTGTTTTTTAATATATCTTTTACTTTAAGCCTGCTTTTGATGCTGATTACTAAGGGATTCACCAGACCTTTTGAATTAGCCAGCTCTCTGCTGCAATCCATCAATGCCTTAATGAGCTTGTTGGAACTTTGAGACAGAGCCCCATCAGTTGCGATCAGCAATTTTGCATTCATCTTGTCATTGGCGTCGCCCTGGGCAATTACTTCAGCCGCAATTCGGTGAAACTGCTCATGGGCCATACCTATCGCTTCGAATGATGACAGATGGTTGTAACGGGACCCTTCTCTGTCAATCCATTTTCCTAAATCGCAGGCATGGCTGTCTGCTGCCTTCTTAATGTCCAGGGGAATACCTTCTTCAATATATTTTTTCAAAGCCGTTTTCCAGTGAACGTGCATCTCAATGGCGTCATCGAATATATTCATTTCCTCCCCCTCTAAATATTGAAAATTACTGATTCAAGGATGAGCGCAGGATTCCGATTTAGCTCTGCATGCCAATAAAAGCCTGAGTTTTTATCGTTGAGCCTCAGCTGATAGCCGCACGCTTGTTTTATTTAATACCCATTTTCTTGGTTGCAATCCGCTCCGGCATCATGAAATTGATGGAGTCTTCCCCGCTCAAGCCGCGCATGGCCGCCAGCGTACAGACCAGAGCATGGCCTATGCACAGATGAGCGGTTTGCACTCGGGTGCTGGAAGGCCCTTCCGGTTTGGCGCTGCTCTTGATGATAACGTCGGAATGCTCGCCAAGCGGCGTATGCTTGTTTTCGGTGATGGCTATTGTTTTCGCGCCTTTTTTACGGGCAAGGCGCATGGCTTCATAGACAAAACCGGTCCCGCCCGACGCAGAAATACCGATCAGCACGTCTCCGGGGTTCATGAAGCTGACGACATAGCGCGACAGCCCGCCTTCCTCTTCGGCGGTCCCCTTGGCAAACGAAACCGGATTCGCCTGGCTCAGGTTATTGGTCACCGGCAGGCAGGTAACGCCCGTCTCATAAAACTGGCCGGCGATTTCTTCAGCCACCAGCGCGGATGCGCCGGCGCCCGTCACCACAATCTTGCCGCCGTTGTCGATACAGTTGGCAAGCAGTTCGAGTGCGCCAAGAAAACCGGCTTTTGCAGAGCGGACAGACGAAAGAATGCCTTCAGCCTCCTGGCGCAGTGCATGTTCGAACATCTGGTCCGGCTCATCCAGTCCGGTGAAATCGTAACCCACCATGAAGGGCCGGTTGACATCGATAAGCTGGCCGACCGAGTCGATAAGAACCCGGTTTTCCCATTCATATTCCTCAAACTCCAGAGTCGTCCCGGGCATATTGGAAATTTTAAGCTGTTTGCCGGTCAAATGAGCGATCAGGCTGGTTTTTCCGGTGTTGAAGATACCCAGAACCGATATTCTCGAGTTTTCCGGGAAGAGGTCTTTGACTAATTCTTTTAAACCTTGCGTGTTCTGATTTGTCAGCAATGACATCGGCAATACGCTGCAAGTCAGTTCCTTTTCCAGTTCGGCCAGTTCATCGGCATTGACCAGGTCGATTTTGTTGCCTATGACGACATGAGGCAGACCGTTCTGATGAATGGCTTCAAGAAAAATTTTAGTGGTGGGGATCTGCGGATCGAAAGCATTGATCATGAGGATAGCCCCTGAGGCATTGAGGCTCTCGAACGAGGTAATCATTTTCTTGGATACGCGTGTGCTCATATGAATTATCCACCTGAATAATAGGATTAAAGTTCGGGTTTAATCGCTGTCATGATGATTGACGACGTGCCAAATTTGATTATTGCCAATACTTGAAGCGGCGAGAAGCGCTACGGCCTTCGATACCCATAAACGCTGTCAATTACGAAATGAGATTGAAGGTGATGCGGCTCTCACCGGAAAAATAGCTTGTGATCAATTTGACAGCGCTTTTGAAAAAAGTTTTCTACTTTTTCTCACTACGGCAGTGATTGTTCTCGTCTTTCAATGGAGCCGGTTTGAGAAAAGCCTTTAGAAAAATTCTTCGTTGCATACGGAAGGATGCGGATGGGAAATAGAGCGAGCTATGGCGGCGATTGAAGGAAAATAAAGCTTTCATGTTGTTTTCTAAAAGTACTAAGTCAATAAATGCTGAGGGATGGTTGTTAACTTTCAACAATATCCGTGCCAACTTTGAAATTATGAAAATATTTTGTTATATCAATGGCTTGTCTGAATTTACTCATGAAGTGATTCGAGAAACGCTTGTGAGCGTGAGACAGATCAGTGTCTCGCCTCTGTCTCATGAGATGGTCTTGAGACAATATTAGGCATTACGGGATTATGCGCTGAACATGACTGCTTCATCCGCGGGAGATGAAGCGCGGCTAATTCCGTCTTATTGACAGCGTCGCGTTTTTCTCAATAGTTTACGGAACCTATGGACTGTCTCATTAGCTCTTAACTCATATGTTAATGATTCAGGACTTACGCAGTTTGCCTGTTCAACCACCGAATCAAGTAGTTTTAAAACTTGTGGGGGCGACTTTAGTCGCCTTTTATCTGAATGGGCGACTGCCAACAGTAGGCGCTCTAGGCGAAGTCGCCCCCACAGGCTTGCGTAAGTCCTGTGATTGTTTTTTTGCGGAAAGAAAGTTCAGATCGATCAAAACCGATCAGGCGATTTCTGCAGCATGCACCGGCAAAAATCATGTTCGTTAGGCATGGGTGAGGTCGATTATGTACAAACAGACAAACAGTTTTAAGTTATTCGGCACTGACGGCATTCGCGGCGTGGCCAATCAATATCCCATGCAGCCCCATATCATCGTGGAACTCGGCAAGGCGATGGGGACCCTGTTGAGCCAGCAAGCGCCGCCTCATACTGTTCCTAAAGTGGTCATCGGCCGGGACACCCGCCTGTCCGGCGCCATGATCGAAATGGCTCTGACCGCAGGCCTGCTTGCCACCGGAGTTGAAGTGCTATTGATCGGAGTATTGCCGACGCCGGGCATCAGCTTTATCACCCGCAATATGCGCGCATCCGCCGGCGTTGTGATTTCAGCCAGCCACAATCCTTTTTACGATAACGGCATTAAAATCTTTGGCCCCAACGGTTTTAAAATCTCCGACGAGACAGAAGCCGAAATAGAACGGATGGTCAAGGAAGATAATTTGCGGCCCTTTCTTGTGCAGCGTGAGCGTATCGGCCGGAGCAGTCGCATCGAGGATACCAACGGGCGCTATATAGTCTATGTGAAAAGGACCTTTCCTCTGGAGTATAAGCTCGATGGCGTGCGCATCGTACTCGACACGGCCAACGGCGCCGCCTATAAAGTCGCGCCCGCCATATTTTCCGAACTCGGGGCGGAAGTTATCCCGATCGGCAATACCCCTGACGGAACCAATATCAACGCGGAGTGCGGCGCTTTGTTCCCGAATGTTATCTCCGAGGCTGTGCGGACTTATCGCGCAGACGTGGGCATAAGCCTGGACGGCGACGCCGACCGGCTCCTCATGGTCGATGAAAACGGCGATGTGGTAAATGGCGATCATCTCCTGGGCATATCGGCCTTTCATATGAAAAAGAAAGGCCGATTGCGCAATAATACGCTGGTCGTCACGCACATGAGCAATTACGGCCTTGAAAAGAAAATGCTGGAAAACGATATCAACGTCGTCAGGGTGGACGTCGGCGACAGGGTCGTGGTCGAAGAAATGCGTCGGCTGAACGCCAACCTGGGCGGCGAACAGTCCGGCCATATCATTCATCTGGACCATACGACTACCGGCGATGGCTGCATCGCCGCCCTTTGCACGCTGGGACTCATGATAGAGACCGGCCAGAAGATGAGCGAACTCAATCAGTTGGTGGAGGACGTTCCCCAGAAACAGATCAATGTCAGAGTCAGAAATAAAACCGGCTTCGATCAGATCAAGGGTTATCCGGAGCTGATTCAGCGGATTGAAAGCGAGCTGAGCGGGCAGGGACGCGTCCTGGTCCGGTATTCCGGGACCGAGCCGCTGGCCCGTGTTCTGGTTGATGGCAATGATCAACATCAAATTGATCAGTTTGCCGAAGAAATAGCCGACCTGCTGCAGAAAGAGCTGTGCTGATTTCGCCTGTTCCGGTTACCGGCGGCCAACAGATTGATTTAAAATCCGCTGGGCATGAAAGTAGCCGAAAAGATGCCGGGCATCGTCCCCCGCATCGGGCGCCATATAGTCAGGAATGCTGAACGCCCACAATTCAGGCGAATACAGCGCAGCGATCTTCATCTGTTTCAGGATTCGATCCAGCGGGGCCGGAACCGCCTTGAAGGGCTGGTTATTAATTGGCGCGCCGGCAATCTGCTGAAACACTTCAATAATGACATCGAATTTTTTATGGGCGAACTCCGTGGCCCAATGAACCGCATCCACATAAGGCGGCAACTGCTCCAGCGTCAATTTGTGAACGCCTACGCCGTCCTGAAAAAGCAGGACATCGACGGGGGCTCTGGACAGTATGCCATACCAGAATTCCGTCAGCTGCTCAGGCGAAAGGGCCGCATTGGAAAAACCCGACAGAATGATCTTTTTGTCCGGCGTCAATTGGTGCAACTGGCCGGACAGAGACTGCAGATAATTGACCAGCAGTTCCCGCTTTTCCTTGGTATTCCAGTTAACGTCATCAATCTCATCGGTTATGTACCAGCCGGAAAAAGAGCGATGGCTTTGCAGCAAGGGAGACAATATCCTGGCAAGTTGCGCATTTTTTTCATTCAGATTTTGCAGGTAGGTTTGAACCGAATGCGCATCCAGGCCGATTCTTTTCCAGTATCCGGCATCGTGATTCAAGCCCACATAAAGCTTTATTTTGTATTGATCGGCCAGCTCGAGAATGGTTTTCAATTCAGGCCGAATGGCGGGCAAGCCCGGCCCATACGGAAAAGTGGAATTTGGATCATTAAAGGCGGACCACTGAATGATCAGTTTTTTAACGCCCAGTGTTCTGAAATAGCAAAACAGCCTTGCCCATTGGGTCAGCGTCCATTGAGAACGGGATTCCACAAGCTGCAAAAAAGTGCCCGAAAAATGCAAGGGTTTGGTAGGGGGCGGGTCCGGGCGGCTTTGCCGTTCGTTCGCCCAATCGCATGCACTTGCGAGAAAAAGCATCATGAAAATTGCGGTGATTCTGTAAAACCTGCGCATCGTACGTGTCCTCAGTCATCAGTATCTTAAGACGCCGGTTAAGATAAACCCTCCATCGATGTTTGAAAGTCCCGCCTTATACTGGGCCAGCAATTCAATGCTTGAGCGGGCCGACGTATAACGCGACTCGTTGAAGAAATAACGGAAAGAAAATCCGCCGCCGCCTTCAAGATAAGAAATATTGGATTCATCATGATCCTGAGTTCTCCCGTCCAGCACCAGATGCGGCGTGACCAGGAACGCATCGTAAAAATTAAAGCTGTAACCCTGGCGCATTTCGCCGTAAAAAGCCACTATACCGGGATCGTTGATGAAATAACCGAGATCGGCATAGACCGTTGAATAATTCCATGACGACTGCCCCGGCTTCATCTCATCGCCATCGTTCCATCCGTAGGAAGCGCGCAGCAGCCAGTCATTGATCGCATCGCCTCCCACTTTGAACAGGTGCTCGGCGGAGACATAAAAGTCCAGCTTGCGGAACGGTTTGTAGCGCAGGCCGATGCCGCCCTGAACCGAGTCGGCATCCACATTCAAGCCTCCGGGCGGCGCATTCCACAAAAAGCGGGTGAACACCTGGAAAATCCGTTCATTCCTCAAACCAATGACCGGCGGCTGAAAGGCCAGTTCCACGCCGCCCTGCGAAGGAATGACGCCGCCCAGAATGCCGCCCTGCGTCGTGTTGCGGAAATCGCCTTTGCTGTCCGGGATACGCAGGGACTGATAGGCCGAAACATCGAAATAATGGGTCAGCTTTTCCACTTCGCGGCGCAAGCGGTAATTTTCTATATTCTGTTCGGTAGGGGGGGGTATCCGGGTCCGGATATTGCTCCGCCGTATCGATAGCCTGCCTGAACCATTGCGCGGCTTTTTCATTGTCGGGTATGCGTGAATTGAAGTAGCCCAGATTCTTGAGCAGATCGACCCGCGTAGGCTCCCTGGCGGCGACCTGTTCAAGCAGCCGGCTCGCCTCGGCCGGTTTGTCGGCATTGGCATACGCGTAAGCCAGCGTTTCCTTGAAGGCCGGATTCGACGGCTCCAGCGTTGCGGCTTGCCGGAGTTCTGCCAGCGCCGCATCCGGCTGATTGGCTTTCTGGTAAAGCAATCCCAGCTGATAATGACGGCCCGGCGTTTTTTCAAAGCCCAAGGCGCGCTTTTGCGCCTCGATAGCGTCATTAACGGCTTGGTCCGCTTCATACAGCAAGGCCAGATCGTCCCAGCGCTGCGCTTTGACCGCGTCATCGGGCAACGATTTTTCATCGATGCCCTGCAGCACGGCTTTGGCTTCCGCATTGCGGTTCAGCAGCCTGAGCCCGTGCGCATAGCTGACTGAAATCAAAGGGTCGGGCGATACCGACAGCGACTCCCGCCAGACTTTGACCGCCTTATCGTAATTGTTCCGGTCGGCGTAGAGATAGCCCAGTTCATCCAGCAGCGCTTTTCTTTCAGCCTTGTCGAGCTGCTGTTGGAACAGCCGGGCTTCCTCAAGGTGCGCTATCGCTTCCTCGTGTTTGTTTAGCTTGCGGTAAATCTGGCCCATGATCAGCAGCGTGGCAGGGTCCCGGTTGTGTTCCAGCGCTTCGGAAAATTGTTCAAGCGCTTCCTGCCAGCGCTGCTGCCTGAATAATATATAGCCCAGATTCACATGCGCATCTTCATAATCCCTGCCGGCCGCAATGGCTTTGTCCAAATAGTCGGCCGCGGCATCGTTCTGCCCTAACTGAGCGTAAACAAAGGACAGGCTCTCATAAATTTTAGCCTTATCGCGCGCAGCGAGTTTATGGCCGGCGAGCAGTTGCCGGTAGTTTTGTTCCGCCGCCTGCCAACGGCCGAGCTTTACATTCAGATTGGCCAGGGTTTTCAAGCCGCGCGCCGTGGGGTTGATCGCGACGGCTTTCTGAAAGCAGTCCAGCGCCTTTTCGGGTTCGCCGGTCTTGATGGCCGTTTCGCCTAATGTGTACAGCAAGGCCGGATCATTCGGCGTGATCGCGGCGGCGCGCTCCAGGGCCGAGCGGGCTTCTGGGTATTGGCCCTGCTCATAATGGATCATGCCCATCTGCGCCAGTACCGACGCTTTTTGCGGCTCATCCAGCCCGAGCTTTAAAGCGCTCTCGTAGTGCGCCAGCGCCTGCCGGTTGTCATGGCCGGCCCGATAAAGATTGGCCAGTTTGAGGTGAACTTGCGCCGTCGGGCTGATTTTCAGCAGGCGCCGGTAAGTTTCAATGGCGGCGGCCGTGTCCTTTTCCGCTTCCTGCAGCGCCGCCAGCGCCTCCAGGCTGCGCCGGTCCTCACCGATGGCGGCAGCCTGCCGGAAAGCATCTACGGCCTCTTTTTGGCGGTTCAACTGCTGATAACAATAACCCAGCGACATCAGTGTCCGGCGCCGGTCATCGGGTTCCTTGAAGGTTTCGGACAGCCTGGCATATTCGGCGCAGGCTTCGTCAAATTGGCGGGTTTCATTGAACAGGTTGGCCAGAAATTCCCTGTCCCGGCTGTTATCTTCTCTGGCCAGTGCACTTTTAATCCAGTTGATGGCGTTGTTCCGGTCTTTTAGATTGTAGGCCGCATAAGCCAGACTGCGCATCGCCTTCAGGTCATCCGGGGCCAGTTGCAGAATCTGCTCATTGGTGCGTTTGACTTCCGCCCAGTTTTTCAGTTTGGCGTGCGCTTCGGCCAGCGCACGAAGTCCTCTGAGCCGGTCGGCATCGAGGCGCGCCAGCTTGACGGCGGATTGATAGGCTGAGATGGCATCGGCCGTGCGGGAAAGCTCTTCCAGCACCACGCCTTTCCGGTAATAGGCGGCAAAGCTGGGGGCCACCCCTGACAGCTTTTCCAGCAGGTCATGCGCCTGTTGATATTGCTTGTGCTGAATGCTGATATCGATTCTGGAATTGAGCGCGAAGCGCCAGTCGCTTGTCTGGGCATCGGGATTGGCCAGTACGGCGTCGAAGTCCCTGTTGGCGCCCTGGTAATCGCCCAGCGCCTGTTTGGCAAGGCCCCGGTATGACCAGGCCGGAATGAGCTCCGGGTGGCTCTTGATAATGATGTCCATCTGTTCGATGACTTGCGGAAATTTTCGGTTCTTGTACAAGAACATGCCATAGGCCATGCGCGCCTTGACATCGAGGGGGTCGATGCTGAGATAGCGTTCGAATTCGGCAACGGCTTCTTCGGTTTTGCCGGCCGCGGCCAGCCTTTCCGCTTTATCCAGATGCGGAAACCCGCTGAACTCCCGCATTTCCCTCTGGATAAAATTCTCATTCCGCTCTATCCGGATTTTGTCGAGGTAACGGTTGACATCGGCTTCGGGAGGCGGTTTTGCGGCAAAGGTCATGCCGGAAAAAAGGCAATATCCCAGGCCTAAAAGCCCTCGCCGGTACAGATGAAATAAACTGCTCGAATCCTTGTCTGCCATGGTCGGTTTATCTCTTCTTATTGTTATAAAAATGCACGGGACATGCCGCCTTCTGATGAAGTGCTTTGCCGGTTAGCTCCTTCGCGAAATGCGGCAAAAGACTCTACAACAAATCATCAGCCGCCAATTGTTGTGCGCCTTGTTTCTGAGGTTTTTTGACTATCAGGTCTTACGGGTTGACCAGTGAGTTAGTGTTATATTGCGAAGCTAGTACGGTAATGCTATCAACCGTTTTTTGCAAGTTTGCAAAAGATGGCGCTCCAAATTTCCCGGCAGATGCCGGTTTCGATGCCATCGGCTGTATTTAGCACCTGTGGGGGCGACTTCGCCTGGAGCGCCTACTGTTGGTAGTCGCCCAGGGCGGAATACCCAAAGGGCACAAGTGAATTCGTCTCCACATGATTTCATCGACAAACCGGAAAGTTATTTTTAACCGAAACCTTAATCAGTGAGAAATGTCATCAATTTCAGGATAAACGTGCGCCGTTTTATCCCAGGCTATGGTTTTGCCGGTACGCAAATACTTCAGATATTGAGAAATCGCCCGCATGGTGGCGAGAAAATTAATGAAATTTCCCCAGATCATGCGAGGGAAGGACAGCATCGCCTGACCGAATCCATAAAGTCGACCCGTAAAGTAAGCCCGTACCACGATCCGTATCACAAACAGAACGGCATTGACCAGCAGCACATACCATACCCAGGAGCCGGGAACGACCAGCGGCGGATAACGATAGGCTTCCGGATCGATCAGGCTGTTGATCCAGATAGGCACGACTACCAGCACGATCACATAGCCAAGCATGTTGACCAGATTGGTCAGCAGGGCTTTTCGATCCCGGTAGAGCATGTACTTGGTCGCCAGGTCGCCTTCCCAGCCGAGATTCTTCCATCCCTGCAGGCAGATGCCCAGCACCCAGCGGGATTTTTGCCGGGCGGAAGCCCAGAAACGGTCGGGGAAATATTCGCGGATGCAGACCAGCTCCGGCACCTGGACTTCCTTGGGACGGCGCGTCCAGAAACTGCGCCGCACCTCCGTGCGCGTCGTGAAAAATTTGACGAATATTTGTTTCAGCCCGTATTTTCTCAGCCGCAGCCCGAAGTCGTAGTCTTCCGTTAATGAATTGACGCTGAAGATTTCATTGTTATTGTATCGGGCAACCGTTTCCAGCGCCCGATGACTGAACGCGCAGCCCACGCCCGCGGCAGGCAGCGAATGGCTGATCGATTCGCGGACGACAAGATCCTTTTGATGCAGCTGCGCAAACTCATCCAGATAGTGGCCGCCGGTCAATTGCCACGGTTTTCTCGGCAGCGAAAGCACGGGCAGCTGGACCATGTCGAATTGGGGAAACATGTAGTTGACCAGCTTGTAGCAGAGCGGGTGAATGACATCCTCCGAATCCTGCATGATGAACGCCACAAACCGAATGTCCTCTTTTTTTTCGAGCCGGCGGATCTCCTGGCATATCCAGTTCAGGCAGTCGGCCTTGTTGGTGGGGCCGTCGCTGCCGCAGGTCGCAATGTGCACGTTGGCGTATTGTTCCATGACGCGCTCGACTTCCCGGCGCGTCGCGGGGTCATTGGGGTAAACGCCGACGAAGATATGGTAGTTTTGGTAATTCAGCGTCCGCAAGGTATTCATCAGCATCGGCCTGATTACCGCCGATTCGTCCCAGGCCGGCAGCATGATCGCGATAGGCTGCTCGGGGATCGACAGCAACTGCTCCGTGGTCAACGGATTATACGAGGGTATGAAAAAACGGCGATACAGGCCCCTGATCACGTACCAGAGATCGATAAACAGATCGTCCAGGCCGCTGATTAAAAAGACGGTACTGGCAAAAGCCAGCAAGCCCTTCATCAGCACCAGCAGGTACGCAACCCATTCGTTCAAGTCCAGCGGGGTCATATTCGGCTTCCTCCCTGTTTTTTCAGATCAAAGGTCTGCCTGCATGTAATCTCTTGGGTATATAGCGGGGCTTGAATTGCGTGTCCTCGGAGAGCAGCGCCGGTTTTTTCCGGGCCCAGTTCACGACCGCTTTCGCAATGCGCTCGGAAGCATGGCCGTCGCCGTATGGATTGGCGCCGGTGCTCATAGCCTGATAGGCCTCTTTATCCGTCAGCAGCCGGCTGACTTCGGAAACAATGTTTTCCCGGGCGTTGCCGATGACCCTGGACAGCCCCGCTTCGAAGGCTTCGGGTCGCTCGGTGACGCGGCGGATCACCAGCAGCGGTTTATGGAGGCTGGGCGCTTCTTCCTGTACGCCGCCGGAGTCGGTCAAAATGACATAGGACCGCTGCATCAGGTTAATGAAATTCAGATAATCCAGCGGGTCCAGCAGATGCACGCGCGGCACACTCGCCAGCAGCTTAAAGACCGTGCCGCGCACGTTCGGATTCAGATGCACCGGGTAAACCACCAGCAGATCGGGAAAACGATTCACCAGATCCTTGATCGCCTCGCAGGTATGGACCAGGTCCTCGCCCAGCGACTCGCGCCGGTGCGAAGTAACCAGCAGCACGCGGTGGCCTTCGAAGGGAATGTCCTTCAGCGGCGAGTCGGCCAATGAGTAGGGGCGGTTGAGCAGCGAGTAGAGCGCATCGATGACGGTATTGCCGGTGACGACGACCTGTTCCGGGCGCACGCCTTCCTGCAGGAGATTGTTGCGCGCCAGCAGCGTCGGCGGAAAGTACAAGTCGGTCACTAGGCTGGTCAGCCGCCTGTTCAGCTCCTCGGGAAAAGGATTGTAGAGATCATGGCTGCGCAGGCCGGCTTCCACATGGCCGACGCGGATCCTGAAGTAAAAGGCCGCCAACGCCGCCGCGAACACCGTGGTCGTATCGCCCTGCACCAGCAGGAGTTCCGGTTTTATCTCGGCAAACACCTTGCGGCTCTCGACCAGCACGCGGGCGGTCAGGTCGGCCAGCGTCTGGTCGGGCTGCATGATATGCATGTCCACGTCAGGCGTGATATGAAAAAGCGACAGGACCTGATCCAGCATTTGCCGGTGCTGTCCCGTGGAAATCACCAGGGTTTCCAGTGCGCCGGAGCGCTTCTTCAAGGCATGGACGACCGGCGACATTTTGATGGCTTCAGGTCGGGTGCCCATGATGACGGCTATGCGTTTTTTATGAGGAATCATGCCATCCCCTTCATCATTTCAACGAATGCGCGAATTTTCTGTATTCCAATTCGAGCAATGCCGTCGGCAAAAGTTGCAACTCAGCCTCTGGTTCAATAACGCCTGTTCATTGGATTAGGTCAGGTGGCGTTTGTCATTTTAAGCAACGCCATCACCGAAATGACGGTTGTGACGCTGCAGGCATGCCGTGATGTGCGTACCGAAGGCGCTGATAGACGTTTGATGCAATATCATTGACGTCTTTCTGAAATCCATGCCGGGGCGATCCAGCGTTTAATCCTCGTTATCGATCTCGAAGAATATCCACTTCACGCTTGGATGCGCCTCTTTGATTTGTCTTTCCATGGCATTGATTTTATCGACTGCATCGATGACGACCAGGTCGGGAGTCAGCTCAGCTTTGATCATAACCATGACGCTGTTGCCGTGGTGGATCGCCCACAGATTCAGGACCTGCCGCACGCAGGGCTGGTTTTCCAGATACTGTTTGATGCTGTCGTGGATGCCCTCGGCGCTCTCGCCCAGAATCAATGAATGCACTTCCCGGCCGACGATTATTGCAACACAGATCAATAACAGGCCGATCAGCATGGAGCCGGCGGCATCGAACGCGGTATTGCCGGTAAGCATCGTCAGGCCCAGCATGACCATCGCGATGAGGAGTCCTGCCAAGGCGGCTACATCCTCGCCGGTAATCACCATCAGCTCGCTGGAATGCGTCTCTTTAAACCATTGCCACAGTGTGCGCTCGCCTTTTTCTTCTTTTAGGGCCGCCAGCGCGCCATTCAGCGAGAACGATTCCAGCGCGACCGCTATCACCAGGATAAGAAACGCAACCTCAGCATTTTCAACCTCATGCGGATTCATATAGCGCAGCCAGCCTTCGTAAACCGAAAACACGCCGCCGACCGAGAATAAGGTAATCGCGACCATCATGGACCAGATATAGGCCTCGCGCCCGAACCCCATGGGGTGAAGTGGAGTTGCCTGTTTTTTCGAGCGCCGCATGCCGATCAATAGCAATATCTGATTGCCGGAATCGGCCAGGGAATGGATCGCCTCGGCCAGCAGCGAGCCCGAGCCTGTCCAGAAAGCGGCTCCCGCCTTGGCGATCGTGATACCGAGATTGGCAGCCAATGCATACAAAACGGCGGTGGTTGAACTGGAGTGTGACATGACTGTTGCCGGCCGGGTTGGATTAAAAATACAGGCTCATAAAGCAGCCGATGCTTCTGGCGCTTAACGGATTATCAAGATAAGTATAGGACGGATCGTAGCAAATAAAACTGAAATCCGGCAAATCGTTAAATCGCTTCTATTGGCTCTAGCCTGGAGGCTCAGGACATGTCGGCAGCCTGCTTAACCGATAGCGTGGATCAGCCAGGCAAGCAGCTTGATCGTCAGCCAGGCGACGAGTCCGACTACGACGATAATGGACAGCGCTATAAGCGCGATTGAAACGGTATTTCTCTCAACCGTAGCTTGCGGGGACTGATAGTATTTGTTCAACAACTGGACGTTTTTCTGGTTGGCTTTAAACGCGATGTCGAAGATGTCGCCGAAAAAAGGGATCGCTCCCAGAATCGCGTCAAAGATGGCGTTGACGCCCATGCGCATAAGCACAACGCGGGGGACGCCCATTCTGGCAGCCTGCCAGATAATGTAAGTGGATAAAATCCCGCCCGCTGAATCGCCTATGCCGGGGATCAGGCCGATCAGGCTGTCGAGCCCCATCCCGAACGATGTGCCTGGAATACGGAATGAGTTGTCCAGCAGCCTGGCCAGCTGCTCCAGTTTCTTCAATTGGTCCATTTAATTGCCTCGCAAGTGGGGCGGGGTTTGTTACCCCGCCCATGACGTCTCTGCGGTGCCTGGGTTAAGGAAATGTGCTTAACCGGTGCTAAACATTTCGGACGGGGCAACATGCCCCGTCCGGCTGCAGTTCAATTGATCCATTGACTCATGTCTCCTGGGCTGCGATTGTCTGCTTTTAAACCGCGCTATATTGCCAATAAAAATATCTGCCTGACTAAACGCAGTCTGTGCGATTGCGTACATAAACAGCCGCTTTACGAGCAGTCGGGAACACCGGCAGGCATCGGAACGATTGCCGCACACCGGTATCAAAACAATGCAGAGAGTCCTGCTCCACCTGACAATCAACGCTGTCGCGCAGCGCGACCGGCTTTCAAGGCGGCTCTATGACTTTATCCAAACTGACGACAACCCTGGTTCTGTGGCTGATGATGGTCGTGTTGCTGCTCATTATCGAACACTTCAGCTCGCCGCCTTTTCTATGGGACAAGATCGTTCTTACCCATATTTCGCAGCTTCGCAGCCTCTGGCTGGATCGGCTGTTCCTGTTCTTCACCCATTTCGGATCGCTTTATTTTCTGATGCCGGTAACGGCGTTCATTATATGGTTTCTGATCAGGAGCGGTCATTCGGGCGACGCATGGTTCCTGGCCTTAAGTCTGGGAGGAGCAAGCCTGATTGCGCACTTGGCCAAATATCTGTTTCAGCGTGTGCGGCCGGATGAGTTTCCGTTTATTGGCACGATGCCTCTCAATGCCTCGTTTCCGAGCGCCCATACCGCACAGGTCATGGCTTTCGTAATCACGGTTTACCTGATCCTAAGGCGGCTCGATATCCAAAGGGCATTCTGGTTTCTCGTCATTGCGGCGCCGGTCGCCGTCATGGTCGCATTGTCGCGCCTTTATCTGCAGGTGCACTACCCCTCGGATGTCCTGGCAGGCCTGGTGCTGGCGCTGCTGTGGATTATGGGCGTCGCACATCTTCTGAATACGATCGGCATCAGAGTCACTTGAGCATGCGCCACAAATTCCTGGGCACGGGGCAGAGCGGTTATCATCCCCTGCAAAAATTCAAGATCATCCTTTCAGGGCTGCGCTACGCCATCCTGTATGATTTCAGCGTCGCTTACAAAGTCCTGCTGTCGATCGCTGTTCTGGCCGTATGCTTCTATTTTCGCCAGTGGATCGATTTCCTGTCGGTATTTTCGGCGACCGGCCTCATGCTCATCGCTGAAATGTTCAACACGACCATCGAGACCCTGTGCGATTTCGTCGAAAACCGGGAGAACCAGAAAATCAAAGTCATCAAAGACATTGCGGCGGCCGCGGCCGGCATCAGCATTCTGATCTGGGTCGTGGTGATCGTATCGGAGCTGGGCCGGTTATGGTTCGTGATCAGGCCAGGCTAATCAGTGCTGCGGCTGAGGAAAGCGGTCGATACGGCGCAGCGAGGGAAACAGGCCGATCCACAACAGCGTGATGAGCAGCGTGGCGCCGCCGCCGATGACCACGGCCGGCACCAGCCCGAACCAGGCGGCGGTAATGCCGGATTCGAATTCGCCCAGCTCATTGGAGGCGCCGATAAACACCGAATTGACGGCGCTGACGCGGCCCCGGATCGCATCCGGCGTTTCAAGCTGCACGAGCAGATGACGGATGTAGACGCTGACCATGTCGCCGGCGCCCATTAGGAACAGCATCAGCAGCGATAGGTAAAAGTCTCTGGACAGGCCGAACACCACCGTCGCCAAGCCGAACAGCGCCACGCCGCCGAACATCCAGCGCCCGACCCGGCGCGTGATCGGCAGCCAGGCCAGCAGCACGGCCGTCGCCGCCGCGCCGACGGCCGGCGCCGTGCGCAGCAGGCCCAGGCCGTGCGGGCCGATATGCAGGATGTCGCGGGCATAGACCGGCAGCAATGCGACTGCGCCGCCGAACAGCACGGCAAACAGATCCAGCGAAATCGCGCCCAGTATGATCGGCTTGGCACGCACGAAACGCATGCCTTCCAGCAGTGTATGCCAGGAAACCGGCTGCCGGCTTGCAGCCGCATTCCTGTCAGTGCGGATAAACAGCATCAGCAGCGCCGACAGCGCCAGGAGGCCGGCAACGACAGCGTAGACCGTTTCGGGCCCGGCCAGATACAGCAATCCGCCCAGTGAAGGGCCGACGATAACGGCGACATGATACAGCGAGGAGTTCAGCGCCACGGCGTTGCCGAAACGCTCGGGCGGCACCAGATTGATCACGATGGCCTGACTGGCCGGCATCATGAACGCGCGCGCCGAACCGTACAGCGCCATGACCGCAAACACCGGCCAGACTTCTTTCAGCCCTGCCAGAGAAAAGCCCAGCAACAGCAGGCCGCAGAGCATTTCCACAACAAAGCACAACGTGATGATCCGGTGCCGGTTCCAGTGATCCGCGGCCTGTCCCGCAATCAGGATCAGCACGGCGAAAGGCGCGAATTGCGACAGACCGACCAGGCCCAGATCCATGACATCGCCGCTGAGCGCATAAATCTGCCAGCCCACGGCGACGAGCTGCATTTGCACGGCGATTGTGGCGAGCAGTTTTGCGCTCAGATACAGAGCGAAGTTACGATGACGCAGCGCGCCGAATCCGTTCAGGGATTTTGACATGAGGGTGACCTTAATAAAGCTGTATTCAAAAGCACGTGCCGCAAGCGCAGGCACAGGAACGCGTAAGTTTACCATCATGCGGCAAGTTGACCTCCAACTCGTACATCGCAAGGCCGGTTTGGCCTTTATTGAACATGCTTTGTAAAGGCTTACAGGATTAAGCCATAAAAAAACCTATCTGATTCAAAGCCAACTTGTGAAAAATCGCGACTGTCTCACATTTTTCAGATTTAACTGTAGCTGATTCTCTTCTGTAACAAAATCGTCATATAGCGCTGATAGAGTTTCGGCTCCCATGGAGCGGGGTTGTTCAGGACTAACCATGCTGGGGCAAGACAAATAATGACAAAAAACTTGAAAGTGGGGTTGCGGGGGTTTTCTGAAAAAAATGCCGAAAAAATCGAGAAAATTTTTCAAGCGACAGGAAACCGGGAGCGCACTTACTCTATTGCAGAACTGACTGATCGAGCCGACCTGTTGATTGTCGATATCGATAATAAGGCATTATCCGGCAGTGAAGCCTCTATCGATGCCGCGCATCCTGAAACTCCGGTCGTGACCGTCGGTCAGTCCGACAAACCCGAAGGCTCCGATTATCATATTAAAGGTCTGCTGCTGGCGACCCGGGTCATTCGTGTACTCGACCAAGTCAAAATCCCTGCCGGCAACAGACAGGCCTTCGTCAACAGCGAACGGCCCTACGAAGCCAATAACTACGTGGCCGATGCCAGAGCCCCGCAGCACAAGACCTATGCTTATGCCGTTCTTGTAGTGGACGACAGCGAACTGATGCAGAAAACCATCGCGCTGGAACTGGGGAAGGCATCTTTGCCGTTGAGCGTCGATTTCGCCGAGAGCGGCGAACGGGCCCTGGCCAGGGTGGCGGCAAGAACCTACGATTTCATTTTTCTCGATGTCATGATGCCGGGCATGGACGGCTACGAAACCTGCGGCCGGATCAGGAAAATCGCCGAGATGAAGAAAACACCGATCATCATGCTGTCGGCCAGGACTTCGCCGCTGGATGAAGTTAAAGGCGTCATGGCCGGCTGCACGAATTACATCACCAAGCCGATCAAGTCGGATGAGTTCCAGAACATGCTGGACCGCATCATGAACTGGCTGAGCAATTACAAAAAACAATAAAAAGGGAGCCGCGATGGCGATTAGAAAAATTTTATGCGTCGACGACATGGTTGTCGAACTGAGCAATCTGAAAAACATCCTGACCGAGGCCGGATACGAAGTCATGACGGCGCACTCAGGCAAAGCCGCGATTGAGGCCATCGCAGTCAACGGCAAGCCCGACCTGATTTTCATGGATATCGTCATGCCGGAAGTCGATGGCTTCACGGCCTGCCGCAAACTGGCCAATGATGAGGCTACCCGGGATATTCCGGTGATCTTTCTGTCCAGCAAGGGCGAGCAGGCCGATAAAGTCTGGGCCCAATTGCAGGGAGGCAAGGCCTATATCACCAAGCCCTATCTGAAAAATGAGATTCTGGACCAGATAAAGGTGTTCGAGCGGTGAGCGCGCTGCTCGAAGAAACCGAGGCCAAGCTGCCGGATTCATACATCGACCCTGTTGTTTCGCCCAATGCGGCTCAGGGCATGCAACGCTATGGCTTCAGGATAGGCCCTTTAGGCTTTCTGTTTCCCGAACAGTGCCCCGGCGAGATCGTCATGAACCCGGAAATCCGGCCAATCCCGCATACCCGGAACTGGATGCCGGGCGTCATGGCGTTGCGCAGCAACCTGATTCCGGTTTTCGATCTGCATGCGCTGTTGCTCCAGGCGCCGGCCGATCTCAACAAACCGATGGTGCTGGTCCTGGATCAAGGCAAACAGGCGCTGGGTTTCGTGTTGAAAGCCTCGCCGCAGTGGCTGACGGGACTCATGGAAATATCGGCAGCGGATGTGCCGGTACCTGACCTGATCGCCGCTCAGGTCAGCAAGGCTTATCGGCAACAAGAGACGGTTTGGTTGGCCTTCAACAAAACGGATTTTTTCACGTTTCTCGCTGAAAACGCGAAGTCCTGTTGACAATATCTGATTGAACAATAATCAAAAACATGAAAAATCTAAGTATACGACTCAAGCTTCACGGTGCCTTTCTGTTGATGCTGGCGGTCCTGGCCGTGCTAGGTTATTACGCCTTCGAACGCATGGATTCTTATTCCGAAGAAATGGCTCGAAGCAACGAGCAGGCCAATAAAATTGCCAATCTGTCCCTGGAGGCTACAGTCCTGTTCAAGAAACAGGTGCAGGAATGGAAAAACATGCTGATCCGAGGCCATGTGCAAAAGGACTATGACAAATACAGCGCCCAGTTCGAGGACATGCGTCTGCAAACCCAAAGCACCGTCAGGCAACTGCGCAGGCTCGCCGAGGGACATCCCGATATTATCAAGGCCGCCGACCAGTTTCTGGTCGAGCATGATCGTCTGACCGCACTTTACCATGCGGCGATTCCGTTATTATTCATGAATAAAGACGGCCTCGGTTATCGCGATGTCGATATCAAGGTGCGCGGCATCGACCGCGCCCCGACGGATGCGATTCAGCATATTGCCGAACAGGCCCAGCGTTTGAAAATCCAGACCGCCAAAACGACGGAAGAATCGATAGCGCAGTTCAAGCGGGAAACAGCCACCATCGGCCTGGCTCTGGTCTTCCTGCTGATCAGCCTGTATGTGGCGGTCGTCGAGTTCAGCGTCCTGAAACCGGTCCGGTTCCTGACGGCATTGGTGAACAAGATTTCCCAGGGTGACTACGAGGCGCGCGCCAAAGTCGACGCCAAAGACGAAATCGGCATCCTGGCCCGCAGCTTCGACGCGCTGCTGGACGAGCGGGCCGAGAAACTGGCCGCTTCGGAAAGGGCCAGAGCCGAGCTGAACAGCTCGGTCATCGCCTTGCTGCAGTCAGTCGCCCGTTTGAGTCAGCGGGATCTGACCGTCCATATTCCGGTTTCCGAAGACATCACCGGCACACTGTCGGATGCGATCAACCTGCTGGCTCAGGAGACGGCATCGACGCTGAAGGATGTGAACCATGTGTCGGAGCGCGTCAACCTGTCGTCCAGCAAGGTGAAAAGCCAGTCCGATGCGGTCATGGTTTTCGCCGAGCAGGAAAGGATGGAGACGGAGAAAATGCTTGAGGAGCTGAATTCGGCGGTAATGATGATGCTGAATGTTGCGCGCATTTCCCAGACCACGAACACCTCGTCCAAGGAGGCCATGCAGGCCACCGACACGGCGCTGCAGGCCGTGACCGACACCGTACAGAGCATCAACAAGATCCGCGAGATCATCCGCGAGATCGAAAAGCGGATCAAGCGGCTTGGCGAGCGTTCGCAGGAAATCACCGGCGCCGTCAACATCATCAACGAAATCGCCGAGCGCACGCACGTGCTGGCGCTGAACGCCGGCATGCAGGCTGCGCAGGCCGGCGAAGCGGGACGGGGCTTCATGGTCGTCGCGAACGAGGTGCAACGGCTGGCGGAAAGCTCACGCGAAGCGACCGGCCAAATCTCGCTGCTGGTGAAAAACATCCAGGTCGACACGGCCGACGCCGTCAACACGATGAACGATGTAATCACGCAGGTCGTTGAAGGCACGAGGCTGGCCGAAGAGGCGGGCGACCGCATGAAAGACACGCGTAACGTGACCGTGAAGCTGGTCGAGTATGTTCACGACATTGCCGACAAAGCCATGAAGCAGGTCAAACTGGGGCAGATCCTGAAAGAGCGCGCCACGGTGATTCAGCAAAGCACCCAAAAAACTCATATCCAGCTACAGGCGCAATCACAGCTTTCAGAAGGCCTGGTTAATGACGCCGAGACACTGCTGAAAAAAGTCCGCGTGTTCAGACTGCCCGCCTGATAACGAGCCCACTGTATGTCGCAAGATTCAATGAGCGTGTTGGAACCATTCAGATCAACGCTGGATCAGCTCGATCTTCAACTGGAGGAACTGCTGGCGGCTAACAGCGATGAAAGCCGCCAGGAACTGGCCGAGCAGCTCTGCGAAGGCTGGCAAATCCTGGCCGAGCAGCTTGTCGAAGCCGGCACGCCGGCCCTGATGGATCTGATCGCTTTATACGCCGAAAACCTGGATCTCTTGCTCGCAAGCCGTGAAAACGGATTGCCCGCGTCGGAGCAGTCCCTGTTGCGGCGTTGGCACGAAGCCTGTCGTCATTACCTGCAGGCGCCGGCAGATGAAAAAGTTATTGCCGCCTGGGTTTCGCTGCTGCATGACCCTGCATGGCAGGAGCCTTTGCATGAGGACGATGCGGCCGAGCTGATCAATGGCTTGGTTGAATTCGCGGAGTTCATGACGGCAGCCCCGACCGTGCCGTCATCGGAAGAAGTCATTCACGATGACATCGGGCTCCAGAATGATGACGAGCCGTTCATAGAACCGCTGGCCGACAGGCCGGTCGAGCCGGTAGACCTGGCTCTGGTGCATATGATCAGCGATGTATTCGGCAAGGTCGCCGATGACCTGACTCATACGCTGGCCAAGTTCAATTGCGCATCGCTGACCGACTATCAGCAGTCCTTAAGCGCCAACGATTTTTTGCTGGAAAATATCAACAAAGCCTGCGAAACGGTAGGTCTGTTCGGTCTAAGCTATGTATTCAGAAGACTCTGGCTGAATGTCGTCGCCAAGGCGGCTGACGACCATGACTATGACGCGGAATGCAATCTTTTCGGCATAGCGCTGATCCTGATTCAGGAATATCTGACCGACATCGGTAATGACACGCACTGTAGCGCGCTGGTCCGGCATCTGCATGAGCCGGGCTGGCGCCGGCCGCTGCCGGATGCGATGCAAGGCAGCTTATTCGAGGCGCTTAACGTATCCGTGACCGATTCCGCTGCGCAGCGCGCCCGTCTCGAAAGAACCATCGCCGGGCCGGATGACGTATCGCTGGCAATACCGGGCGAGGTCGACGGCGAACTGGTGCAGGCCTTGCTGCATGAATTGCCGGTTTTGACGGAAAATTTCTCGGCGGCCATTCTGGCCATTATCGGCGCCGATGCCTCACAGTCGCGGCTATTGGAGGCGCAGCGCATCGCCCATACCTTGAAAGGGGCCTGCAACACGATCGGCGTTCACGGCATCGCCAATCTGACGCACTGCCTTGAAGCGATTCTGGAAGCGCTCAACACGGAACAGGCGCTGCCCGGCAGGGAACTCGGGACCGTGCTGCTCGATGCGGCCGATTGTGTGGCCGCCATGTCCGAGTGCCTGCAAGGCGAGGGCACGGCGCCGGAACAGGCGCTGGCCGTTTTGCAACAGGTTCTGGACTGGGATTACCGGATCAAGAAGGAAGGCTTGACCGGCCTGGATGTTTCGAATGGAGCCCCCAAAGCGGATGTGCCGGCGGAAACGGAAAATACCGGTCATGATGACGATCGGGCCAAGGCCAAGACGCACATTCCGTCAGTCATGCTCGATCAGATCATCGAAGTGGCCGCCGAAGCGGGCAGTATCGGCGAGCGGGTGCATGACAAAATCGGCAATTTGCTGAACGGCAGCGACGAAGTCCGCGAACTGACTTGGCGGCTCAGCGAGCTGGTCGCCGAGATGGACCGGCTGGTCAATATACAAAGCGTGACAGCCAGGGACAGCCGCGGCAGTCAGGTCTTCGATACACTGGAGCTGGAGCAGTACAGCGAAGTGCATACCTGCCTCAGCCGTCTGGCCGAGGCAGCGGCCGACGTGCGCGAGCAGAATGCGCAAATGCACCGGCAATTGCTTGACGGCAAGAACCTCCTGATCGAACAGCGCAACGTGCAGAAAGAGCATCTGGAACACGTGCAGAACCTGCGGCTGGTACCTGTGCAGAGGATCGTCCCGCGCTGCCAGCGCATCGTCAGGCAGACCGCCAGAATGACCGGCAAGGAAGTCGAGCTGCAAATCAGCGGTGAAAATACCCTGATCGACAGCGAAATCCTCAATGGCCTGACCGATGCCCTGATGCATCTGCTGCGCAATGCCGTCGATCACGGCATCGAAGCGCCGGAAAGCCGCGTGCAGGCCGGCAAGCCGGGACAGGGCACCATAAGGCTGAGTTTTGCTAACGACCGTAACGCGCTCACTATCAGCTGCGAGGATGACGGCAGCGGCCTTGATACGGCCAAAATAGGGGCGACAGCGCAGGCCAGGGGCTGGATCACGGATCAGCAGGCGCTATCAGACGAGCAGATACAACGGCTGATTTTCCGCCCAGGCTTCTCGACCAAGGAACGGGTCAGCCATGTGTCCGGACGCGGCATCGGCATGGATGCCATTCAGGCGCAGGTCGCGAGCATGAACGGCGTCATGGATCTGGCCTCGAAGCCTGGTTGCGGTCTGTCCGTAACCATAAACGTGCCTTCTAACCGCTATGACGCGCCGATGATTCTGGTCAAAATAGACGGTCAGACCTACGCGGTGTCGGAACACGGCATCGAGCATATTTTCTGCGCACTGGACGGCAGGCTGAAGGTTGAAACGGATGGCTCTTTTCACTACCAGGTCGAGGAATGCCGCTACTCGGCCGATACGTTGGATCACCTGCTCGGGCTGGGAGGCAAAAACCGGATGCCCGACAAGGCTGCCGGCCTGCTTTTCAAGGCCCGCAACGGTGCGGAACAAGTTGTGCTGGTCGATCAGGTCATCGGTTACAAAAACCTGATGATCCGTCCTTTCGGCGATTACCTGAAAGGCGTTTACGGCGTCCTGGGCGGCGTAATGCTGGGCAGCGGCCAAATCGCGCCGGTCATTGATCTATTCGAGCTTATTTCCGATGCCGAAAGACGCGCGAATGCCGATCAATTCACAGAACTGACGCCCGCCAGGCCGCACGCGGCGAAAACGCTGGCGCTGGTTGTCGACGATTCGCTGTCCGCCAGAAAGGCTACCGTGCAATTACTGAAGGATGCCGGGTTCGAGGTACAGACAGCCATAGACGGGCTCGACGCGATTGAAAAAATCGAGGCCCAAAAGCCCGACATCATTCTGTCGGATCTGGAAATGCCGAGAATGAACGGCATCGAACTGACCCGCTATTTGAGAGCGATGCCGGACCTGAAGGCTATTCCGCTGATCATGATCACTTCCCGTTCCAGCGAAAAACATCGCGATCAGGCCGATAACGCCGGCGTGACGCTGTACTTGACCAAGCCGTTCAGCGAGGACGATCTGATCATCAAGCTAAACGGCCTGTTAGAGCGAAAACTGATTCAGGCGGCATGATAAGGAAAAATGCTGCGCCTTTCTTGACGTTCGGCGGCATTCTGTCAATTTCCGCAACCTTGTTGCGTTTCAATATGCCAGGATTTACGCAAGCCAGTGGGGGCGGCTTTAGTCACCTCTATGCCTGGGCGACTAAAGTCGCCCCCACATTTTTAAAACCGCTTTTTTTCATTTTTAGTTCACCTTATCCTACTATCTACCGGCAGCAGAAGAGCAAAATGCGTAAGTCCAGGAATGTTTATTATTCCCAGCCGACCGGCTCGTATCCGCGCTCCTGAAGACATCTGTTTACGAAGTTTACATAAGCAGGATTGCTCTGCGGCTTGCTGAATAGCCAGCTCAGCAGTCCGCCGGTTAAGCCAGCGACCGCTCCGGCTGCCGATCCGGCGCCCGCTGAGCCCACTACCGCGCCTCCCACGGCGCCTGATGCTGCGCCGATGGCAGTGCCCCCGGCAGCCCTGGCTGCCGCATTTCCAGCGCCGCTGCTGGAATCGGCTCCGGCCGCCTCTGCGAGATGCATGCAGTTCGCGATATCGCCTTTCGCGACCGTTGGGCCGACGGAGTTGTAATATTCGTTGGGATAAAGAACCGGGCGAGTCGATGCGCAGCCTTCCACTGCCAGGGCAGCGACAAGGATCAAAAAAATCTTGAACATGAGAATCTCCTATTTCAGAGGATAATTGGGGAAGCGATCTTGTGCCGAACGCCGGAACTGCAGATCGGCTTTTCATCCGTCCGGCTCGATTCCGGTATAGCGCCAGGACAGTGCCAATGCTACATCATCACCTGCGGTAATAGCCATTGCTTTGCTATGAGTTGCGAAACCTTCAGGCCAAGCAAAAAATACCTCCCTGGCTTTCTGGTGCGCGTCGATGCCTCCTGGATGCGTTGCCGCAGGCGCCAAGCACCAGTATCTCAAGGATATGACAGGCGGAAACCACAGAAAATCCTTAGGTTATGATGTTATGCGCGAATCGATCTAAGTTTTGTTTTATCGGATCTGTAGTGTAGGGTCGAATTCATTTATGCCCTTTGGCTACTTGTGCTCCTTCGGGTATTCGCACAGCCTGCCTGTCTCGGTCGTCCCGGATCGAATACCCTGAAAGGCACCGTGAATTCGACCCTACAACTACGTAACATCAGTTACACATCTTAAGTGTTAGAATGATTGTATTGAAACGCCATTCCAAGATTGGAATGGTCGGTTTTATGGACATTCATATAAGAATTCACCGGCTCACTTGTTCGACCTGGATGATATGAACTGTAAAATCATGCAGGGAACAGCCCACTTAAGGAACAATCAATGCGAATGACAAAAATACTGGCCATCAGCGGCAGCCTGCGCAAGGCGTCGTTGAATACCGCGCTGCTGCGCGCCGTTTCGAAACTGGCGCCGGCGGATGTCCGGATTGAGCTCTACAACGGCATGGATAAGCTGCCTTTGTTCAATCCGGACATCGAAGCCATCGATCCGCCGGCGGTAGCGGATTTGCGCAATCGCCTGCTCGGCGCAGACGGAGTGCTGATAGCGAGCCCGGAGTACGCGCATGGCGTCACCGGCGTCATGAAAAATGCCCTGGACTGGATGGTGGGCTGCGAGGCTTTCGTAAACAAGCCCGTCGCATTGCTCAATGCTTCGCCGCGGGCAACTCATGCACAGGCTGCCCTGAAAGAGACAATCGCCGTGATGTCCGCCAGAATCATCGATGAGGCATCTATTACCGTGCCGATTCTTGGTTCGAAACTTGATGAGCTAGAGATTGTCTCAGATCCCGGAATTTCCGCCGCGCTGCATGAAGCTGTTCTGGCTTTCCGGCGCGCAATAGAGTTTCATCGGGCTGAAGACTGCAACGGCTAAGGACGTTTGCCCGCTTGCAGGTTTTGTAAAAACACGCCGCTGCTGAAGCGGAAATCAGGATTTTCATTGGATAACCATCAATAGGAGAGTTATGAACATCATTACGATTCGTCAGGCTGTTGCGTCGGATATTGACGCGCTTGCGCCTTTGTTTGACAGCTATCGGCAATTCTATGGCCGCGAGAGCGATATTCGTGCCGCGCGCGAGTTTCTATTGGCCCGTTTCAATCATGGCGAGTCGGCCGTGTTTATCGCCCATGACGCGAACGCTGCCATCGGGTTCGCCCAACTTTATCCGAGCTTTTCGTCTGTCTCGCTTGCCAGAACTTTTGTGCTCAATGACCTTTTTGTGCGCGAGAGCAGTCGCCGTAAAGGCGTTGCTTCCTTACTGCTGGCAGCGGCGGTGGAATTCGGCAAATCATTGGCTGCGGCGCGCCTTTCGCTGTCAACGGCGGTAAGCAACGAGACGGCGCAAGCCCTATATCAATCGGCCGGTTGGCGGCGTGATGAACAGTTTTTTGTCTATCACTATGCCATTCCGGCTCAATAATACTGGAGGCTACCGCTATCGGTAGCAAGGAATGAAAATGAAGGGTAGTTGTTTATGCGGGACCATTAAATACGAAATCGAGAGCATTGACATGCCTGTCGGCCACTGCCATTGCCAGACTTGCAGAAAGGCGCACGCAGCGCCGTTTGCCTCCACCGCTGGCGTAAAGCGCAAGCACTTCCGCTGGCTGCAGGGTGAGAACAGGCTTTCATCCTTCATGTCGTCTCCGGGAAAGCTGCGCCATTTCTGTTCCGTATGCGGCTCCCATCTGGTCGCCGAACGCATAGGCCAGCCTCATGTGATCGTCCGCATCGCGACGCTTGATGAGGACCCGGGCATCAAATCTTCGATGCACATCTGGACATCGCATGATGTCCCATGGCTTGACTACGAAGATATGCCGGCTTATGCGGAATGGCAGCCGGGACGGTGAGGCGCAGGCCAGAAAGTAACGGCTCCAAACGACGTAGAGAAGCGCATCAATCGCGAAACGATGCGCCGGCAGCCTCTTATCAGTTAGGGCGCCACCGCCTCCATAGTCGCTTGCCCGAGAGCATGCCGTCGGTGCGTTGGGAACACTAAAAGGCTTGAGCACTCGCTGGAAGTCTGTCGATTCGGCGACATGCCCCGTTATCGAGCTTACCGCGTTTCCAGATGAAGTCTGAGTCAACTTGGGCGGTATGGCGCTGCTCATAGTCGGGCACCTGCACGCATCGGCACGCGGCATCCTCCAGTTTGGCGTTAATCAGCAAATACTCTGGCACCACTGAGTCGGCCAGGATTTCACCTGTCGTCATGAACGGTGTTACACCGTTGGCAGAGCTGCCCCGGACGGCGAAGCCTAGACCGGTGAATGCCGGAAATATGCCGTAGTCACTGCGCAGGGAGTCCGTGCTTTCCGGGGTGTCATACAAATGGGCCGCAAGCTCCGCCATCTCTCTCACGCCATTTATATAGACGTCTTGCGGCACATCTTCATACTGTCTTGCCACGTTGCAGATCTGTTGCTCGCCAGGACTGAGGTTCGGGGAAGTGCAGTTGCCGGCCGGGCCGCCAAGGTCATCGGCAATGGCAGGCAGTACATTGGGCCATGTGGCGAGCAGCGGGTTTACGACCTGTCTTTGTTCAGGCGTCGGGCGGCAGCGCATTACCACCAGATCCTGGCCATCCCGGTAGAAGTTGCCTATGAAATCCAGGAAACCGTCCACTGTCGCGGGCGGCTTGAAGAACGTAGCGGCAGTGAAAAAAGCACGTTTACCCAGCGTGATCGATGTCACAGCTGTTCCAGGCGGCACCCAAACCAGGCGAAGAAAATCATTGTAACCATCGGCACGCGAATCCTTCGTAATGTCGGCGGCGTTGGCATGATCGAGGCGTCTTTTGGCAGCGCCGGCCGGCATCAGATCTGCTGCGCTAAGGATGGTATTTTGCTTTGGCAAATCACCGATTTCTTGCATCTCATTTGCGGCAAGTGAGTGATTCATTATTACCATGATCAGCGTCGAGATTAACAAGAAAACGGACTTCAATAACGGATGGGTTGGCATGGCTCGTTCCTCTGACATTTAGCGCTGGAATTAATTTTCCATCATAAGGTTTAAACCACCGGCTTTAGCCGGTCAGCTTTAGCTGCGATAATCTGGCCAAGGAGGTGGCAATGGACTATAGATACGGCAGCCATACGGTTTACCAA
>NZ_JAZHOC010000001.1:0-13036 GCF_036553575.1 Methylobacter sp. Wu1
CGCTATCCGCGCGGCAAGGGCCCGGGCGCAGCCGTGCAGCCCGGACTGACCGCGTTGCCGATCGGCCAGGGCGAAGTCCGCCACCAGGGCAGCCGCATCGCGATCCTGGCCTGGGGCAGTCTGGTGGCGCCGGCGCTGGCGGCCGGCAAGCATCTGGGGGCGACCGTCGTCAACATGCGCTTCGTCAAGCCGATCGATACGGATTTGATTCTGGAACTGGCCAAGAGCCATGACGTGTTCGTGACCGCCGAAGAGAACGTGCTGGCGGGCGGCGCCGGCAGCGCCGTCAATGGCTTCCTGCAGGCGCAGAAGATCCTGATGCCGGTGCTCAATATCGGCCTGCCCGACCAGTTCGTCGAACAGGGCACGCGCGAAGAACTGCTGGCCTTGTGCGGCCTCGATGTGCCAGGACTCATCCGCCGCATCGAAACGTTCTGCGCTTGATTTACAAGAGCGGCCCGCAAGCCGCTCAGATTTCAATTTTTTAATGACAACAAAAAAATGGAAAGACTTAAAAACAAAATCCGCGACATTCCCGATTTCCCTAAGCCCGGCATCATCTTCAAGGATATTACGCCATTGGTAAAAGACCCGGCTTCATTACGCCTGACTGTTCACCAATTGCTGCAGCCCTTCTTGGGCAGAGATATCACAGCCGTTGCCGGCATGGAAGCGCGAGGCTTTATTTTTGGCTCGCTCGTTGCGTGGGAACTGGGTCTTCCGTTTGTACCCTTAAGAAAGCCTGGCAAGCTGCCTTACGACGTACAAAGCGTGTCTTACGACCTGGAATATGGCTCAGCCACACTGGAAGCCCATATTGATGCGTTTGATGCGAGTGACCGCGTATTACTGATCGATGACCTGCTGGCTACGGGCGGAACCGCAAAAGCCAGTTGCGAACTGGTCGAAAAGATGGGAGCAAAGGTTGAAGCCTGTGCTTTTGTGATCGAACTGGACTTTCTGGAAGGCCGGGAGAAACTCGGCAATTACGAAGTCCATTCATTATTGCATTTTTAGAGCTACATCCTTGTAGCTTCTTTAACTGCTTATTTAACTTTCAATTTATCCAGTTTAGTGCTCGCCTCTTCAAATGACTTGGCTGTCGCGTCAAATGATTGGGCGGTGCTGCTGAATGAATTAGATACCTGCTCAAACTCTTTATTATCGGCGCTTAATTTCAAAGTAAAGCCTTCTGGATTGGCTGTGTCGCCTGCCGCACCCTTCTCGGCAACTGCAGTCTGACCGGAAGCCGCATTTCCGCCTTCTTCAAGCGCCGCCTCTTCATCGATATCCAATAAATCGTCAGATGCATCGATTTTACCGTCGGCAGCCAAACTTTTACGCCACTGCAGGAAAGACTCGCGGGTAAACACATAGGGATCCAGCGCCGCTTCGTCAATAAATTTCAATGCGCCCTCGGCATTTGCCCGCGAATTGAGCATTGAAACCAACTGTACAGGCGCGCCTACATAAGTTACTGGATTTGCTGCCGTGTCAAATATTGCCCCAGGAATTCCGCGCGCCGTAGAAGGCCCCAAGAATGGCAGTACCAGATAAGAACCTTGAGGCACGCCCCAGACAGCCAAAGTCTGCTCGAAGTCTTCCTCATTCTGCTCCAGACCGAATTCCTTGGCGACATCAAACAGACCAGCCAGACCTACTGTAGTGTTAATCATAAACCGCCCGGAATCCTGAGCGCTTTGCTGGAATTTAGCCTGTAAAACATCATTCAGAACGATATTGATGTTTTTCAGGTTATTGAAAAAATTGAATACGCCTGTTTGCACAAACTGCGGCGTTACGAATTTATACGCGTCTGAAATAGGTTTAGCGACATAATCATCAACGCCATCATTAAAAGCATACATTTTTCTATTGAAGCCTTCATACGGATCAACCGGATTCGCTTCAACTTGCTGCTCAACACCTCCTGTGCTTGCGCAACCGCTCAGAGTGACAGTTGCTCCGATAAGCATGCCTGACAAAATTTGTTTGATTTTACCGTATCGGTAGCCGTTGGTGGGGTTGTTCATTAACATAAAACCTACTGTTTCGAATAATTATCAATTTTTTCGTTGATCTTAGCTATTAAGGCATCAAATCCTTCACGCTGCAAAATAGCAGTGTATTCCGATCTTTTTAACGCCAGGTCACTGACACCATTAGCTATGATGTTAATAATACGCCAGCTAGGGCCTTTCTCCTTCAGCATATAATCGAACTTCACATCTTTTTCACCAGGAACCACCAGATGAGAATGAACAACTACCCCGCCTCTTGCAGTTTCTTCTTCCGAATCAAATACAAACGATTCGCCTGAATAATCTTTAAAGTTATGAGCATAAGAAGCGATACTCAGACGACTGAATACCTCTACAAGCTTTTGCTGCTGATCTTCGGTTAATTTTTCCCATTCTTTACCAACAACAATACGAGCGATTTTTGTCAGGTCATGACTGTTGGAAACCGGATCCTTAAGTTTCTCATATCTGCCGGCATAACCTAACTGCTTGCCGTTCTTCATTACGTCAATCAGTTCAGCCTGAAATTTTTCTACGACTTGCCTTGCTGTAGCCGCTTCTTCCTGAGCATAAGCAGCCGTCGCAAGGAAATACCACGCCAGGACCAATGCAAACTTTATACTTCTTAAAACCATAATCAAAAACCTCGTAATTATAAAGCATATTTATATCTTTTGATAAATGCGTCCTTTCCATCTTGAACGCTCCCCTTTCCAGTAACGTATTGCAGAAGTCCAGGTCATCAATAAATAAAGACTGGCTATCAACGGTAAAGCCAACCCCCAAGCCGGATTAAATTCATAAAATCGCAAGACCGGACTGTATATGAATACCATCAATAAAATGGCCAGAATACTTAATAGGGCTGCTCCGCCTTGAAAATAAAACAGGCCGAATGAAGGCAGACAGTACATTATCAGCATACTAAGCGAGCAAATCAGCAATAATGTAACCGAGTAATAGAGCTGCGTATAGGCCGTACGCGCGACCATGTCCCAAATATCGCGCAGTGTTCCATAGGGACGCTGACTCAGCACGCCATGCGTCAAGCCCATCCAGGTTTTGTATCCGGCAGATTTTACTGTTTTTGCCAATGTGCAATCATCGATAAGCGCGTCTTTAATCGAAGCCATGCCGCCGATCTGGCGCAATACATCCGTTTCTACAAAAATACATCCGCCTGCTGCCGTGGCGAATTTGCTGTCAGGCCTGTTAGCCAAAGCGAACGGATAAATCATTTTAAAAAAGAAAACAAATGCGGGCATCAGCAGTTTTTCCCAAAACGAGTCAAACCGCAGTACCGCCATCAGAGACACAAAGTTAACATTTTCCAGTGAATGCTTGTCCTTGAGGCTTTTGATCATGCCGGGACGCAATGCTATATCGGCATCGAGCAATAAAGTATAAGGCGTTTGCACTTGTTTGAGCCCTTGCTCCTGCGCCCATAATTTGCCTGTCCAACCGGCAGGCAGTGAATCGGACCGGATAACCTTCAAAGCTTGCAGATTGGACTGAAGGATAATAGACAAGGTTCTATCAGTAGACTCATCGTCAACAACTATGACGTTTAACCCCTGCCCTTGATGCTCCAGATCTGCCAAGGTCCTGCCAATAACCTCTTCTTCATTACGGGCAGGAATGACGACGGTAACATCACTGAGATCCGCCTGCTCATAGCCAGACGGATCCGCTTCCAACACTTCCTTAACGCTCCAGGGACGCCATGGCAGCAACAGAACAATCAACCACACTGCTGCCGCTGCAGCGGACAAATAAAAACCAGCATCAACCATTACAATCTATTCAACCATTTCTACTCTGACTGGAATACCGGCAATTGTTGGCGCAGGCTTCTCATGCACATAATCCGGCTCAGGTTCAGGCACCATGGCGCCTTCGGTTCTTGGCCCGCGAATTGATGTGAGCATCGCTTTTATTGGATGCTTGAACACGTCCTCAACGGCAGTGGCCTCATAGCCACAATGAGCCATGCAGCCGGCGCATTTGGGATTTTTTACGCTGCCGTACTTATCCCATGGCGTGGTATCAAGCAACTCCTGAAAAGTTGCGGCGCTGCCCTCGTCAGCCAATAAGTAACAGGGCTTTTGCCAACCGAACACGTTGCGCGTCGGATTGCCCCACGGCGTGCAGTTGTAGCTTTGATTACCGGCCAGAAAATCCAGATACAGCGTGGAATGATTCAATTTCCATTTACGTTTTTTGCCGATTTTAAAAATACCGCGGAATAATTCCTTGACGTCCTGGCCTTTAATGAAAACGTCCTGTTGTGGAGCCCGTTCATAGCTGAAGCCCGGCGCTATGGTAACGCCTTCCACACCCAGTTCCATTGCGTAATCAAGAAACTCGGCCACTTCTTCAGACGTTTCACCCTGGAACAAAGTGCAGTTTATTGTGACTCTGAAACCTTTTTCCAAGGCCAGCTTTATAGCTTCAACAGCTTGATCGAAGACGCCTTGCTGACATACCGAGGCGTCATGGCGATCGCGCATGCCATCGAGATGAATAGAGAAAGTAAGATAGGGCGAAGGCTTGTAATCATTGATCTTCTTTTTCAGCAGCAGAGCATTTGTACACAAGTAGACAAACTTCTTGCGTGCAATGATACCCTCAACAATTTGCGGCATCTCTTTATGGATCAGCGGTTCGCCGCCTGGGATCGATACCATTGGCGCACCGCATTCATCTACTGCCTGCAGACACTCTTCAACAGAAAGGCGCTTGTTCAGGATTTCGTCAGGATAATCAATTTTACCGCAGCCCGCACAGGCTAAATTGCAGCGAAACAAAGGTTCCAGCATAAGAACCAAAGGATATCGCTTAACTCCTTTCAACTTTTGCTTGATTAGATAACTGCCTACAGTCAACTGCTGACGTAAAGGAACTCCCACGTGCAAACCCTCCAAAAAAATTCAATAAACTGACGACAGCCTTAGTGACAACAACTGCCTTGAAAGTATTCTTAATTGCAAAAAATAAGCGTTGCAATAAAACAACAAAAAAACAATATTCCCTGAAATACAACCTTTCATATAATACAAACGCTTATCTATTGTTGAGTAGAATACTATCTTTTACTGACCGACTCCAGTTTTTGCGATAAATTATGCATTCATGTCTCAATCCGACATGTCGTCCAGCTGATTTGCGCGCGCACAACAAACAGACTTAAACTGCTGTTTTTACTCTCATTAGACATCTCAACAATTCTGCCTGCCTGCCATATTAGCAACAAAACAACATTACTTTGCAAAATACCAACAAACAGTCTATTATTGCTGTCAGCACTACAACTCTTTATTAAACTCCTGTAAGTCGACATAAAAAAAATTATGAACGGAACTCAAATTTCCCTGGAAAACCCAAAGTCACTCAGCAAATTATCTGATGATGAATTTCAGGCATTATTGCTTGAAGGTGTGTCCAGAACATTTGCGCTGACCATTCCCCAACTACCGGAGAAGCTATATAGCGCTGTAGCGAATGCTTATTTGCTATGCCGCATAGTCGACACTATTGAAGACGAAACCTCTTTATCGCCTGAGCAAAAAAAGTATTTTTGCTCGGAATTTATTAACGTCGTCAAAACCGGCGTCAATTCCGAGCCTTTTGCCGTAGAACTGGCCCCACTGCTCTCAAAGCAGACCATTCCTGCTGAACACACGCTTATCCATGTATTGCCGCGCGTCATAGAAATCACGCACAAATTCGATCCGGATCAGATTGAAGCGCTGGCTTGTTGCGTTGAAACCATGGCTGAAGGCATGCCGATCTATCAGGCCATGGACTTGCGGGGCGGTTTGGCCACGATGGCCGACATGGACAAATATTGCTATTACGTTGCTGGTTGCGTAGGCGAGATGCTGGCCAAACTTTTTTGCCACTATTCACCGGAGATCGCCAACCATCGCGAGCAACTCCTGACTTTGTCGGTTTCTTTCGGCCAGGGACTGCAAATGACCAACATTCTGAAAGATATCTGGGATGACGCTCAACGCGGGGTATGCTGGCTGCCTCAGGATATTTTTACAGAAACCGGTTTTGATCTTAAAAATCTGACGCCTGAAACCAATGATGAAAAATTCAGAAAAGGATTGGAGCACCTGATCAGCATTGCCCATGGCCATCTGCATAACGCCCTGATTTATACTCAGCTAATTCCTGCGCATGAAACCGGCATTCGCAACTTCTGCCTGTGGGCGCTCGGCATGGCCGTACTGACATTGCGGAAAATCAAACAAAATCTAGACTTTAACAAATCCAGCCAGGTCAAAATTTCACGCAACAGTGTCAAGGCTACTATTTTTGCCACTAAATTAGCCGGCCACAGCAATACCATGCTATCCCTGCTTTTTAATTTAGCCGGCCGCGGACTCAAAGCGCCCGACTGGACCTATAAAACATTATCCTCAAAATCCATGTCAGATCTTTAAGGACATTCCCCATGTTTACTGAAGCAATTACAGCGATAAATATCAGCACCGCACCGAGTTCATCGACTGCTATTAATTCTCATGCATTGGATCTAAACAAAGCCATAAGAAAAGCCCAAGAAAAACTATTAAGTCTGCAAGACAAAGAAGGCTTTTGGGTATTCGAACTGGAAGCGGACTGCACGATTCCGGCCGAATACATCATGATGATGCATTATCTGGGCGAGATCGACAAACCTCTTCAGGCCAAAATAGCCAATTATCTCAGATCCCGTCAGTCCAAGGATGGCAGCTATCCCCTATTCATGGGCGGCGCCGGCGATATCAGCTGCAGCGTTAAAGTCTATTACGCCTTGAAAATGGCCGGCGACTCTATCAATGCGCCGCACATGGTTAAACTGAGAAATTACATCCTGGGCCAGGGCGGCGCGGCCAAAGCCAATGTTTTCACCCGTATCGCTCTGGCGACCTTCGAGCAGATTCCTTGGCGCGGAGTGCCTTATATTCCGGTTGAAATCATGCTGTTCCCGAAATGGTTTCCCTTCCACCTGGATAAGGTTTCATACTGGTCCAGAACCGTGATGGTGCCGCTATTTGTTCTTTGCACCTTAAAAGCGACCGCCAAGAATCCAAACAAAGTCGATATCCTGGAGCTTTTCGTTACGCATCCGGATGAAGAACAGCATTATTTTCCGGAAAGGACGCCTTTAAATAAGTTTTTTCTGGCGCTGGACAAACTGGGCCGCAAAACACGTCCTTTAATCCCTGAAAAAATGCAGGCCCAGGCTATTGAGAAAGCCAAAGAGTGGTTCATCGAGCGCCTGAACGGCGAAGACGGCCTCGGCGCTATTTTCCCTGCCATGGTCAACGCTTATGAAGCCATGCTGCTGCTGGGCATGCCTAAAGATCATGAACTGGTCGTAACGGCGCGTAAAGCCATAGACAAGCTGCTGGTCATCAACGAGCATGATGCTTATTGCCAACCTTGCGTATCGCCGATTTGGGATACCGGACTTGCCGCTCTCGCCCTGCTGGAAGCTGACAAAGCCGGCAACAAAGAAAGCCTGACGCGGGCTTTTGACTGGCTGAAAAGCAAACAACTCTCCGACGAACCGGGCGACTGGCGTATTTCCAGACCCGACCTGAAAGGCGGCGGCTGGGCGTTTCAATTCGCAAATCCGCATTATCCCGATGTGGATGATACCGCAGTTGTGGCATTCGGCATGGCCGAATCAAATCTGCCGGATCTGGATGAGCCCGTGCTCCGCGCTACCGACTGGATAGTCGGCATGCAATCCAGGAACGGCGGTTACGGCGCATTCGATGTCGACAATACCTATTATTATCTGAATGAAATTCCTTTTGCCGATCACGGCGCCCTGTTAGATCCGCCAACCGCCGATGTCAGTGCACGCTGCGCCATGCTGATGGGACGCGTGGCCAAGGATCACGCCGAATATCTGCCAGCCCTGGAACGGACCCTCAACTATTTGCGCAGCGAACAGGAAGCAGACGGCTCATGGTTCGGGCGCTGGGGCACCAACTACATTTATGGCACCTGGTCAGTGCTGCTGGGCCTGGAGCAAACTAGCCTGCCCAAGGACGATCCAATGTACACAAAAGCCGCAAAATGGTTAAAAAGCGTGCAACGCGAAGACGGCGGCTGGGGCGAAGACAACCACAGCTATCACGACACCAGCCATAGCGGCAAATACCGTTTCAGCACGGCCTTCCAGACCGCCTGGGCGCTTCTGGCCCTGATGGCGGCCGGCGAAACCCATAGCCCTGAAGTAAAAGCCGGCATCGACTTCCTGCTGCGCAGCCAACAGGCTGACGGCGTCTGGAATGACAAATGCTTCACGGCCCCGGGCTTTCCAAGGGTTTTCTATTTGAAATACCACGGTTACGACAAGTTCTTCCCATTATGGGCGCTTGCCAGATACCGCAACGAGCTTAGCAGACAGTGATTATCGGAATCGTTGTTGCTTTACCGGAAGAACTCGGCACTCTGACATCAAAAAATATTGATAAAGGGCGTTGTGTTTTTATATCCGATAAAGTACTCGTTGCTTATTCGGGCGCCGGCCCTGCCAATGCGCAAACGGCAGCCGAACTGCTGGTTTCCAGAGGCGCCACCCGGCTGATCAGCTGGGGCTGCGCCGCAGCCCTCGACGCTTCGTTGAAGCCTGGAGACCTTACCCTGGCTGACTCGTTGATAGATGCGGATCAAGTTCGGATAGATATAGCCTCGGGCTGGCATAGCCACGCCAGAAATATCCTGTCAGCGCATGTGGCTGTTCATACCGGCTGCCTGGCTGAAAGCCATCAAATTGTTTCGTCCGGCAAGGACAAAAAACAGCTGCATGCCAAAACCGGCGCCATTGTATTGGACATGGAAAGCGTCGCGGTCGCCAAAATCGCCAGACAACACACGCTGCCGTTTCTGGCAATCCGCGCAATTGTCGACCCGGTGAACATGAGCCTTCCCAGAGCCATCAACCGTTCGCTTAATGATCAGGGCGATGTGGTTTTAAGCAAGCTGTTGATATTTCTCGCGTTGCATCCGATTGAGCTGCCCGGACTCATCAAGCTGGGGCTGCATTTCAATGCTGCCAAGAATAAATTAAAGTTGGTTGCCCAACAGCTTGATATAATTAACAGCTTTGGTCAATCCAGCATAATTGCGCAAAGTCTTCATGAATAACGCAAACCATTTAAATATCCTATCCATCACTTTTGCCTTTTTGCATCGGCTCGGTTATGGGGAATTACGTTGCTTACAGCTGCCTCAGCTTATATCCCGCCATTCTGGCAGGTTTGGCAGCTGCGAGACGGCAGTTATCGTTCAACGTTGTCACGTTCACGCTCATTTGCTCTTGGATACGCCTGCCCGCTTTTAGCGCCTGCACGAACACAAGCAGCAAAAGAATTTATTTTTTTGAGGTACTTAATGTCTTTCAGCATCGCCGAACTTTTTTCCCAACACAGCACCGATAAATTTGAACTGCACGAGCAGCACCTGAACAATCAAATGGTCAGGGTTTTAAAAACTATCGGCTATGATCGTCATTACAAAAAAGCCGTCGGTCAATATCTCTATGACCAGGATGGCACCGAATATCTGGACCTGCTGAGCGGCTTTGGAGTGTTTGCGATCGGCCGCAATCACCCTACCGTCGTCAAAGCATTGAATGAATCCCTGACGCTGGAATTGCCGAACCTGGTGCAGCTCGATGTCTCGGTGCTCAGCGGCCTGCTGGCCAAGGAAATACTTAAAACCACGCCCGACAATCTGACCAAAATGTTTTTCTGCAACTCAGGTACTGAATCGGTCGAAGCAGCGATTAAATTCGCCCGCTACGTCACCAAGCGCGAAAAAATCGTTTATTGCGAGCATGGTTATCATGGTTTGACCATGGGATCGCTGTCATTAAACGGCGAAGAAATTTTCCGTGAAGGTTTTGGACCGCTGTTGCCCGGCTGCAGCGCCATACCGTTCAATGATCTCGAAGCGCTGGAAAAAGCGTTAAGCGGCAAAGACGTAGCGGCGTTTATCGTCGAACCGATCCAAGGCAAAGGCGTTAATGTTCCTGATGACAATTACCTGCCCGAAGTCGAACGCTTATGTAAAAAATACGGCACGCTATTCGTCGCTGACGAAGTTCAGACAGGATTAGGCCGGACCGGAAAATTCTGGGCGATCGACCACTGGAACGTTAAGCCCGACATGATCTGTATGGCAAAAGCGCTGTCAGGCGGCTTCATCCCGGTGGGCGCAGTCGCGATGACAGCGAAAATCATGGATACCGTTTTTAACCGCATGGACAGAGCGGTCGTGCACGGCTCGACGTTCTCCAAGAACAATGCGGCGATGGCGGCAGGTCTTGCCACTCTGCATGTCATGGAAGCAGAAAACTTGGTTGAAAACAGCGACAAAGTCGGTACCGATATCATCAACAGCCTGAACGCCATGTCAGAAAAATATGAATTCCTGAAAGAAGCGCGCGGGAAAGGCATGATGATCGCGATCGAGTTCAACTCCCCCAAAAGCCTGACGCTGAAAGCGGCCTGGGCAATGCTGGAAGCGGCCAATAAGGGCCTGTTCTGCCAGATGATCACGATTCCGCTGTTTAAAGAACACCATATTCTAAGCCAAGTCGCCGGACACGGCATGAACGTGGTCAAGCTGTTGCCGCCGTTAACCTTAACGCAAAAAGACCGCGATCATATTGTCACGGCTTTTGACAAAGTCATTGCCGACACACACCAGATACCCGGATCGATCTGGGATTTAGGCAAGAATCTGGCCAGCCACGCGATGAAAAATAAAAAAGGGTAATAACTAATGAAACGTTTATTCCAACTCAGTCTGTTAACGCTGTGTTTATTGCAGATAGAAGCAGTTTCCGCTCATGCCGTGGTAACGGATTATTCATTAAAAATTGCCCCTATTCGCGCCAATCAGGCAGAAAAGGTCGAATTGACATTCAACTCCCAGGTTGAACTGGGGTTGTCTCAAATCTTCCTCGTGCGTAAAGGCGATCAACATGAATTATTAAAGGCGACAAAAGGCCAGAAGAACGGCCTTATCATCGTGGAAGTCCCGCCATTAGCGCCCGGCGACTATGCCATCAGATTCAAAGTCTTCGCGGCCGACGGCCATTTAACGGAAGACGTTATTCACTTTGCTGTATCTCAATAGGTTTAGTAACAATGGAAGCCATAGCCGACTTTCTCGATTCCCTGGTTGGCGGAGTTGACCTTGTTTGTTATTCATTAGCAATAGGCAGCTTGTTCTGGGGACTTTTTGTTTTACGCCCATGGTGCAACAACGATGGATACACCTCAGCGTTGCTGGATAAAACCATTGCCCTTTTTTATAAGGGCGGTTTTGCCCTGGCGATGATCCAGCTTTTCAAGATCATCCTTAAAATCTGGATGATGGCGGCCATCCTGGGGAAATGGCCGTTTCCTGAATTCGCCGAAACCACGCAATTCAACGGTGGCCTGGTTCGCACGGTATTAACTTTGTTGCTGGCCGGCTATGCCTACCTGTACCTGCGCAAGAATCCTTTTTCCAAGCCTCACTGGATAAATGCAGGGATTATTGCGATACCCATGATTGTTTCCGGCGCCTGGCTGGTGCATGCTGCCGGCCGCTTTGAAAATCAGGCATCGTTGATGACGCTGACCGTGGCCCACCAATTGGCGGCAGCGGCATGGATAGGCGGCGTCTTCCAACTGGTCAACATCTGGTTTTTGCGTTGCCATCAACTGGTTCCCGCGGAGCTCTGGCCCACCATGCTGAAACGTTTCTCAATGTTCGGCATGGCCTCGGTCGCCATGATTCTGATTTCAGGCCTGCCGATGGCCTTGCAATATATCGATACCTGGAACGGCTTTATTGGTACTGGCTACGGCAATCTGTTAATGGTCAAAATAATACTGTTATGTTTGGCCTTGGGTTTTGCCTGGTTGAATAGAAGCGCCGTGCTGGAATTCGGTGCTTCCGGCAACAACCATGCCTTAAACAATCGGGTGCCTTATTATATTGAGGCGGAAACCCTGGTACTGGTTATTCTGTTATTCACGGCTGCCAGCCTCGCGTCACAGCCTCCGTCTATCGATATTCCGCACCTGACGGCTGCCTGGCAGGAAGTTTTAAACACATTTGCCCCCCGTATTCCCCGCACCACGTCACCTACTCATGAAGCATTGATAGCCGGTGAAGCAGGTCGGGTCGCCATCGTGGGCCAAATTCCCTCGCCAGCAGCAACGGCATGGTCGGATTACAACCATAATATTGCCGGTATATTCCTGACCACAATGAGCTTCATTGCGATGCTTTCCTATATGAAGCGTTTACCGTCCGCGTTTTCCCTTTTTGATAAATATTTACCTTTAACCAAATACTGGCCTTTCGGGTTTGTCGCCTTGGGCATCTTCCTGTTTTTCCGCAGCGACGCTGAAACCTGGCCATTAGGTCCGATAGGATTCTGGGAGAGCACTTTTAATAACGGTGAAGTATTGCAGCACAGAATTGCGACCTTTCTGGTATTAGGACTGGGCGTTATAGAACTGCGAGCCAGAATGACCAAAGACGCCACCAGCAAACTGCCTTTTGTTTTCCCCATATTGGCCGCATTCGGCGGACTCATGCTGTTGACGCATTCGCATGTCGGATTTCAAGCTAAAAGCGCTTTCCTTATCCAGGTGGGCCATACCTTAATGGGTGTCTTTTCACTGGTTCTGGCGAGCGGACGCTGGCTGGAATTGAAGCTGGACAGACCGGGCAAAGAAATTGCCGGGTTCGTTTCCGTTGCCGCCCTGTTTCAGATCGGACTCATTCTGATGTTCTATCGCGAACCTCTCTATTAATATGAATACATTACATCAATATTCCCTGCTTAAAGACATCAACTCGCCTGACGATGTCCGCAAGCTGAGCAAAGACCAACTGCCGGCCCTGGCCCGGGAGCTGCGCGAGTACCTGACCCACACGGTCAGCATCTCCGGCGGCCACTTCGCGGCCGGGCTCGGCACGGTCGAGCTGACCATCGCCCT
>NZ_JAZHOC010000041.1:0-73104 GCF_036553575.1 Methylobacter sp. Wu1
TTGGCGATGGCGTTCAAATTGATGGAAACGGCCCAGAAAAAGTGGCTGCGCTTAAGAGGCTATCAACAGTTAGCCGAGGTCATCACCGGCGTGAAATTCGTCAACGGCATTAAACAAACTGGAGATCAACAGCAGGACGCCGCTTGATTCTCTATACACCACAATTGACTATAGCTCGGGAAATCAAGTGAATGTCTGACTGACCTAATCAAGAGAATCCATTTCATGCCAGAGAGTGGGATGAGAGATTGCATGAAAAGCTGCAAATGACTGAGAGGTGCTTGATGACAATGAGCGTGAGGCATTGGCAAGTTTTTAGAAGCAACAGACGCGCTATAGGGATCTCCGGCTGGAACAAAGAGATTGACAATATTGGTAGGGCTTATCGGCAGGTATCATGTGACGGGTCAATCCACTCTTTGCCAAAGTAAGAATCCTCATGACTGAGCTGAAAGCCACGAGGCTGATGATGCTCAACTGGGAAGACCAGAAACAAGGGCGCTTTGGACGGATAAAGTCTCTGGACTTAGCGGATAAACAAGTGGTATACGGCTGGATTTTACCAACCAAGACGGCAGCACGGGTTTGTTGAATTTGGTGGGCAGTGATTAAAAGTGAGATGGCCAACAGGTCGCAATGATCTGTCAGAAGCGGCGGTAAGTCGAAGAACTTCATAAATCCCTGAAAGCCAATGCCGGATTGGCGAAATCTCCAAATTTACACGGTGATCATACAGAATAACCCTGTGTTTATGGTCATCTATGCCGTATTCAAGCGAAGGCTTGAAGAAATACAAAGCCGGTCTTTCGCCTTGCGGACGAAGCTTTTTATTCGGCTCTTACTGGATCCCGAGGAGATATTCAAATAAAAGCCTAATAGTAAGTGTTTTAAATTTTTAAAATTTGAAGTCGCCGATAAACAAGCGATAAAAAATCTCTTTTGCAAGAAAAGGCGCAAAAAATCAGGCCTCCAGCGGCTCAGTCGGGAACAAGGCGTTCATTGATTTATCCGCATACCTATGTGGATTGAATTTGGTAGGGCTTATGAATATATTTGGAAGAATGCCGACATAAATTTGAGCATTTGGTTTATATCTCTTCCAATCCTGTTTATGGCGCAAATACCAAAATGCTCTTCTCCACCAATAACAATCTCGATCACCCTGCTTCGCAGTATGTGACGAGTAAAAAAAGCGAATGAACTGATGGCTCATATCTACAGTCATTTTTATAGGTTGCCGACTACGGGTTTGCGTTTTTTATAGTATACGGATTGAGGTTATGAGAATTACCGATGGGACTTTACTTGTAGGGATAACATTGCTGAGGGATAGCCAGTGCCATTGATAGACCGGCACAGGAAAATACGGACTGGTCTGGAGATAAACTGGATCCGAGCACAAACCGGATTCCCTTTCGCCTCTATAACAGGGGCAATAATAATCCCGTCAATTTATTGGTTTTCATTGAAAAACTTAAAAATGTTTGGAAAAGGAGGCTATAACGAATTTTTATCTCTTCGGCCTGGAGATGTCCCCGATACTTATCCGGATGTTTCTTATCTAGCTGATGTTACGCATTTAGTTGAGATTTGCACCCGAAGGCGAGTTGCTTGCTTTTAACAGCCTGTGTAGGCTGGGTTGGAGCTTTAGCGGAAACCCGGCAGAGGCGGCCGAAATGCTGGGTTTAGCAACCCAGCCTACCGCCGCTAAAAACTGCGGTGCTCAGCGCGGCAAACGGGATGAAACCGCCCGTGCGTAACATCAGTTATCTAGTGTTTAATTGCATTAACAGATTTTATGTTTTTCAAGAAAAAGTTATGTAATATCAATTGATTATGATGAAAATTAAACGGTCGATTTGCGCAATTAAACGCTAGTAAATGATTTGGGCTATAAGCCCGCCGCTTTATTGGAAACTGGGGTTAATAATTTTGTTGAATGGTATAGAGATTTTTACAAAATTGGAGGTACGTATGCATAACAGAAAAATATCAGTAGTTGGTTTAGGTTATGTCGGATTGCCGGTTGCAGTCGAATTTGGTAAAAATCAACAGGTTATCGGATTCGATATCAATTCGATACGCATTGAAGAGCTCAAAAAAGGCATTGAGCGCACCAATGAAGTAGATGTGGAAGAATTGGCGAAAGCCAATATTTTATATACCTGTAATGCTGAAGACTTAAAAAAGGCGGATTTTCATATTATTGCGGTGCCTACGCCGGTCAATAAAGCCAAACAGCCGGATCTGAGGCCGGTAATCAAGGCCTCAAGAACTGTAGGTAAACAACTTAAAAAAGGTGATATTGTTGTTTATGAATCAACAGTCTATCCGGGCGCTACAGAGGAAGATTGCATTCCTGTTCTGGAACAGGAATCGGGATTGATATGGGGTATCGATTTTAATGTCGGGTACTCGCCTGAGCGAATTAATCCCGGCGATAGACTACATACATTTAAGACTATTACTAAAGTAGTATCGGGAGATACGCCTGAAACGCTGGAAACTGTAGCGTCTGTTTATGAATCCGTGGTTACGGCTGGTGTACATAAAGCCGCTACGATCAAAGTCGCGGAAGCAGCCAAGGTGATTGAAAATACTCAAAGGGACTTAAATATCTCATTAATGAACGAGCTGGCTTTGATTTTCAATAAAATGGATATTGATACAAGAGATGTTTTGGCGGCGGCATCAACAAAATGGAATTTTTTGCCATTCGATCCCGGACTGGTGGGAGGACACTGCATAGGCGTTGACCCTTATTATCTTACTTATAAATCGGCAACTTTAGGCTATACGCCACAAGTCATCCTGTCCGGGCGCAGTATTAATGACAGTATGGGAAACTTCATAGCCGCTCAGACGGTAAAGGAATTAATCAAAGCCGAAAAGTGCGTCAGAGGCAGCGTAGTCACTATTTTAGGCTTTACGTTTAAAGAGAATGTTCCCGATATAAGAAACACACGAGTCATTGATATTTATAGAGAATTGCAAACCTACGGCATTCATGTGCAGGTGTTCGATCCCCTGTCGGATTCAAATGAAATAATGGAAGAATATGGGGTTAAATTATCATCAGAAGATGAACTGAAACCCGCTCATGCCGTGCTGTTAGCTGTACCGCATGATTACTTTTTAGATAAGGATTGGTCTTATTTGTTAGGTTTATTACATGATGAAATAGGCATAGTGATAGATATTAAAGCCAAGCTTGAGAGAGATAGGGTGCCACAAGGCGTTAAACTCTGGAGGTTGTAATATTTCACGGTAGAAATTGTTTTAATTGATGAGCTTGAGTCATGCACCGATTATTTAATCAGCCACACCAGCTATGCGACAGCAATAGGTTTGCCAGCAATGCTGAACGGCGAAGTAAATCATGATTAATTGACGAGGTTTTTATCGGAGCGAGACTATACCTTGAAAGATTTATGGCGGGAGGTCAAATCGACGGTGCGACAGCTTGAGCGCGAGGCCGGCTGTCTGATTTCTGATGATAGGATTCAGGAGAAAGCATAGACGGATGAGGGCGGGATCATGTGCTGGCATGGCACGGTTGGCTGATGGGCTTCGAGCAGGAAGTGCTTTTCGTGCGGTGGGTCTGCAAATAAAGACGGCAGCACCGGCTTGCTGAATCTGGTGTGCAGTGATTTAAGATGCGGTGGCTAACAGGTCGATTTGCCAGCAACGATGGCAAGTCGAAGAATTACATAAGTCCTTGGAGGCCAATGGTTGGCAAAATCTCCAACCCGCATGGTGATCATGCAGAACAACCCTGTGTTTGGTCATCTATATCTGATCTTCAAGCTGGAATGCTTGAAGATCAGATATAAGGGCAATTAGAAGGCCTATTTTGAATTGCAAAAAATGCAGACTGCAGAACATCAGTCGAACAATCAGAAACCCAAAAGAAACCACTATTATGCAAAGTAAAAAATATATTACGGTCATAATTCCTACATTTAATCGTCGTAAGTTTATCGCTGAAGCCGTTAACAGCGTACTAGATCAAAATATTGATGATCTTGAAATTATTGTTGTGGATGACGGATCAACAGATGGCACACAGGATGTGCTTAAGCCGTACATGAATGTTATTCGTTACATATATCAGGAAAATCGTGGCGTCAGTGCTGCACGGAACCGCGGCGTTCGGGAAAGTAGCGGCGAACTGCTTGCCTTCCTGGACAGTGATGACCTTTGGTCTCCCGGCAAACTCAACGCTCAGATAAATAGGGTATTAGGTGATGATATTCTGAGCTTTCAAGAGGTGGAATGGTTTGTTGACCGTGAAGAGGATCGGGAATTTCTTAAACAATGCAAAAGTGTAACATGGCCTCGTTGCGATACTTCGGGCTATGTGCTCGACCCCGTCCTCGATGTAGCCGCGGGACGATATTTTCACCTAGGAACTTTGCTTTGCAGGAAGAGTGCATTTTTGGAAGTAGGGTTCTTTGATGAGAATTTATGCTTTGGAGAGGATGAAGACTGGTTCAGCAGGGCTTCCATGAAAATGCGCTTTCATTATATTCCTGAGCCTTTTCTGAAAAGACGCTTTCATGTGAATCAGACCGGTCCTGAGCGGGAAGAATGTCTCCAAAGTTTAATAACAGTCTTTTCCAATATCAAAGCTCGGACCGAAGATGTCCATCCGGAAGCTCATACGATTGCCAACAGGCGATTAGCTGCAAAATGGTCCCATTTGGCAAATATTTTAGCTGATCAGGAACGCTATTTAGCGGCAAGTCGTGCGGCTGGAACAGCTTTTGTCATAGAGCCATCCGATATAAGAAGGCTAATGAAATCGGTATTGCTATTTTGTAATGTTTCAATCAAGTCAAAAAGTAGATGAAAAATATCTCTTCCTGTTTGCGCCCGCTAACTGTACCGGGCCATTAAAATTCTAAAACCAGGCGGAGGTGGACATATACATCGTTGTTGCTTTTGAGTCGCCGTAAATCAGGTTATTACGTAAATTACTTAAGTGTTGATACTCATTGTAAGGTTGAGCAGGATAAAGAATAATGAGTTGCGAGCGATGTATCATAGTAGTTAGGCGGCTAACTTAGACTGCTAGAAAATAATGGAAAAAATAGTGCATGGTATTGCTCAAAATTTTGAAATGTTGCGGCTCAATTCAGCAGCAGCAATTCAAAAACAAAGGCATGAAATGAAACGCGATCATTAGAAAAGATTTAGAAGTGAAACGACTAGGAGTCGAATGCCCTATCGTTAATTTCATTCGATGGTTTATGGCTTTATCTATAAACGAAAGTAGTTTGGTCTTTTATTAATAAATGAGAAAGCAAGCGAAGGAGTTTATATGAATATTCGACAAATGTTATTAGCGGGTATAGCGGTTGTGTTCTTAACTACAGGCAACGCCTGGGCTGACGAAGACAGCAAAACAAACAATGGTAAATCGGATTGGTTCTCTCGATCGACACTTGTACATAAGCTAAGCACTTTACAGCGTAAAATACATGCTTGGCGTAATAAGATGTGGCAGGTTGGGAATTATGAGTCAAAGCAATCTTATGGATCTACACCTTCAGGTGGTGTTACAAATGGTTCTACATCCACAGGTAGTGTAGTAAGAGGCGTTGCTCCAGAAATTGATGCCGCATCCGGAACCAGTGCGATCGCTTTGCTAACCGGTATTTTATTGTTGGCGGGCGAAAGGACTCGGTCTCGACGGGTTAACATTTCCTGATCTATAGCATTAAAACCGGATCAGCATACTACTTATGCTGATCCGCTCTTTCTCACCTTTGCCGAATGATGACTGAATATGTAACACAATTTTGCACCATAGCAACCTCAAAACGATTAGCAATTCGCTGGTCATTGCTTCTGGCAATTCTGGCGTTCGAATTCATGGCGATAACGATCCGGCATGAAATGCCGCCACTCCTGGAGACTGAGGTTAGCTGGTCAGTTCGGCTGTTCCATTCTTCGAACAAGATTTGGCAGCTTGGCCTTTGGATCGTCTGCGCCAATCTCCTTATCTTCAGTCCGCGGATTAAGGTCATGCTTGGCAGTTTACGGGAGCAGTCGAGCGAGTATCATTGGCCAATTTGGTTAGCATTCCACATTTTCACTTTTTTTGCGTTCGCAGTTGTTACTGCATTCCTATTTACAACGCCGGTCAATCCCGCTCGGCTCACGGCATTCTGGGTTGCAGTTTGGTTTACATTGTTGAGCGCAACTTTGCTGCTGTGGCTGCTCGCTCTGGCTCCAGGGCGGTTCTGGCTGCGGCTGATCATTCAGGAATATACAGCATTGCTAATGGGAGGCATGCTGGGAGTAGGTGCTTGGCAGACCATAAGAGTGCTCAATCGAAGAGAAGGATTCTTAGGTCAAGAAGAATTCTGGAACTCTTTGTCCATACCTACCATGCAGCTCGTCCATACACTGCTCAGCTGGATTTATGACGACCTCGTCTATCAGCCCCTCGTCTATGAGCCGGAAAAATTCTTGCTAGGTACAGCCTCTTTTCAGGTTGAAATCTTTTATCCTTGCTCAGGTCTGGAAGGGATTGCCCTAATTACCTTATTTCTTGCTATTTATCTTTGGCTATTCCGTAAGGCACTGCGTTTCCCGCAAGCCTTTTGGCTTTTTCCTCTAGGCATATTATTCATCTGGTTGGCCAATGCCGTACGTATTGCCATGTTGATTGCGATCGGCGCGTCCTTCTCTTCTGAAGTGGCGCTACAAGGCTTTCACGCCCAGGCCGGCTGGATAGCCTTCACTTTAATTGCTATCGGTGCGATTGCTTTGTCTAACAGGATGCAGTTCTTTACCATTGCCAACTCAGGCTTTCCAGTTGTTGGAACCGGCAAGCCTCTTGCTGCGGCTCTGCTTGTTCCGTTATTGGCTTTGATGGCGGCTTCAATGGTGTCGTCAGCCTTTTCCAGCGGCTTTGATAGACTATATCCTGTCCGCGTGGTGGCTATCGCGGTGGCGCTTTACTACTTCCGCGATGCCTATAAAGGCCTCGGCTGGAGTTGGTCCTGGCAGGCGCTGTTAATCGGCACTGCAGTGTTCCTGATCTGGATGTTGCTGGAGCCCGACGCTGACAGCAGCAAGACTGCATTATCACAGGGCTTGGCGGAGCTCACGAGCGGATCGGCTGTGATCTGGCTGGCTTTTCGCGTGATTGGGTCGGCAATCGCGGTGCCCTTGGCTGAGGAGCTTGCCTTCCGCGGTTACTTGATTCGCAAATTAACCGCGAAAGACTTTGAAAATGTGCCGCTTGGGCAGTTCTCATGGTTTTCATTCATGGCTACCTCCGTACTTTTCGGATTAATGCATGAACGCTGGGTTGCCGGAATCTTGGCCGGAATGGGTTATGCCCTGGCTCTATATCGTCGCGGGCAGCTTGGCGACGCCGTCATTGCCCATATGACGACCAACGCATTGATTGCCGTTTTTGTCCTGACACAGGCGAAATGGTCTTTATGGTCATAAAAAATGATGAAACCGGAGGCTGCAAAGCGCTGCCGCAGTCTGAATAATATTGCTGATCAGGATTAGCGTTTCATCAGCAAAATTATAAAAAATCGATGGTATTGAAATGATGTATATGATTGGAAAGGGGAGCAGTTCATTGATAGGGGGAAATCGGCTTACACGCATTTTATTCCTTCTGCGGAGTAAATTTTTCCGTAATAAAACCGTGACTTTTTCAATCTGCCGACTATTTTCATCAGAATTCCGTTTTGCGCCGATTGCACGCCTTTGGCACTCCGCAGCCCTGCTGCTACAGCTTCAATGGCCAGTTGCCAATTTAAAGAGCCGGGTAGAAATGTCATGAAATATTCATTCAATAAATCACTGGAAAGAAATAACGCCCCTCCTTTGAAAAATGATAAGCTTATGGCTGAAGTTAGAGCTGCAATTAAAATGTACATTGGAAAAATACAGGAAGTGCCTCGAGCCCTGGAAGAGAAAAAGTTGTTATGATTGGGTGAGAGGCTTAAATGCTGATTTTTCATTGGTTGGTAGTTTGGGGTTTTTCAAATTCAGTTTAGTGGTCAATACATATTGATAAGTTAACGTAGTGTTTTTGGAGAGCGAGCAAATGAATACATTCACCTTGAGAAGTTTGATATTTCCAAATTATAGAGGCAGTCTTTTAGCTTTCTTTTTGGGTTGCATGCTTTGGCTGCCTGGTCAGGCTTTTGCTCAGGCGGATAGCAATTATCGCCTCAATCCGGGCGATAAGCTGCAAATTACCGTCTGGGAAGAGGAAAAGTTAAAACAGGATGTAGTGGTGCTACCGGACGGCACAATCTCTTTTCCTCTGGTCGGCCATGTCGCCGCTGCCGGTAAAACGACTGAGGAGTTAGTCAGTTTACTACGGGAACGCCTTAAACAATTTATTCCGGACTCCGAAGTAAACGTCAGGTTACTCGCCGCAACGGGCAACATGATTTATGTGACCGGCGAGGTCGCCCATCCGGGGGCATTCGTGATGACAAGGCCTACGGATGTAATGCAAGCCTTGAGCATGGCCGGTGGCCTGACAGAATTTGCCAAGAAAAACAGCATTATCGTATTGAGGCGCGAAGCAGATGGTCGAGCCAAGTCCTTGCCTTTTGAGTACGGCGATGTTGAAGACGGCGAAAATATAGAATCGAATATTTTATTGCAAAGCGGCGATACTATCGTGGCGCCATGAACAATTTTAAAAGGAAAGCATGTACTACAGACGAAAAATGGCCATGCTCGCGCTGGCCTGCATTGGTTTTGGAAAAGACGTAGCCGCCGCCGAATGGGAAGTAAAAGGGGACCTGGGGCAACAGCTTGAGTACAATGACAATATATCATTGAATACTATTCGCAAGGACTCTGTTGCCGGATACGTTTTGAGGCCCAGTCTGCAAGCCAGCCGAAAAACGGAGGTATTGGATATCGCATTTGAAGGGCTGGGTGATATTCGCCGATATGATGATTCGAACTGGGATTGCGATAACTATAATCTACGCCTTAACAACCAATATAAGACCAAGCGCAGCGTTTATGGTTTAAGTGGCGGTTACAGTGTCAGCTGCTCCTATGCCCAGCAAATTACAGACACAGGATTGCTTGTGCCTAATAGTCAGTCTGAAGAGTATCGGGTAGAACCTTCGTGGGCCTGGCAGTGGACAGAGCGCGACAAGTTGAGCCTGATTGGCTCTTACTCCAAGACAAGCTATAGCAATTCATTTGTCGGCGTTGCCTTCAATAACCAAGGTTCACTGAATTTCAGCGGCAATGAGACTTACGCCGTTAGTCTGGGCGAGAGTCATGAGTGGAGCCGACGACTTACCTTAACTGGAAATCTCTTTTATTCCAACATCGAATACACTGGATTTGGCATATCGGCTCAAGGTGCAACGACTCAAAATCTGTTTGGCTTTGTGCTCGGGGGCAATTATGAAATCGATAAAAACTGGTCATTTAGTGTGGGCGGAGGACCTGTATGGGTTGACGGCGTGGGACAGAATTTCGGTAGCGTTTCGCAGGAACAGAATTCCTCAATATCCTTGGGCAGTAACGCCAATATCAATTTAACCTATGACGGCAAGCTGACTAAGTTCTCTGCCGGCTATTCCAACTCTATTGACCCTAGCTCCCTCGGTCAAACGCTGCAAAATCACAACATCGTTGCCAATTATTCTTATCGTTTCACCCAACATCTTTTGCTGGATCTCTCGGGAAATTTCTCAAATAACCAATCAATCGGCGGCGGCCAGTCGACAGGCAGCCAATTTGATCGCACCTACTTCACAACGGTCGCAGGCATTGCCTGGGAGCCCACGAGAAACTGGCAGCTCAAGGGCAGCTATGTTTACAGCTGGCAGGATTACCAGCAGGGTCAGGATCTGCAAAATCTCCAGAATTTGCGGAATATCAATGTGGGAACGAGTCATTCCAATGCCGTTATGCTTTTTCTGAATTATTCTTGGGATGGCATCCAGCGTTCCCGTTAGCTTCTTAAGTCAACAAGCAACTGTTATCAAAAGGTTGGCGTTTACCCGAATGTCCTGCCGTTCATAGAAGCGTTATTCGGTGGGTTTCGAGTCGGGTTTGACGCCACCTGCACGAGCAGATCGTTAACCGTGCAACTGCCGTCTATTTGATTAAAACGCATCCAACGGGGCGTCATAAATGCAGCAGGCCAGAAAAGACTCGACAGTTGGATGAACAATCATTTTTCGCCATTGAGGCACGTGCCGTTGCCTGGTTTGAAAGTCAACACGATCGTACCGATTCAACTAATAAAATCAGTTACGCTCAATTAATAAGTATTAGCGCTTAAGTATTAGTCCTAATTGAATTAAATTCATAGTAAATCATACTGAAGCTCAGAATAGACCGCTGTAAATACTTGCCCGATCCGGGTTACAACCTTGCAGGAGATTAAGACGTGTCATTGATAACCGTTGAAGTTTTAGACAAGGAAACCGGTAAAGTCAGAGCTGTCCCGGTTGCTGTTAATCCTATGTTTTTAAAAGGGGATAATCAGCCCGATATGCTTGACTATATCCAACGCATAATTGACCCGCGGCACAAGCCTGTCCTCAAGCCGTTAAGAATAACGCCACGCTATGGGCATGGCTAGCTCAAGCGAAGATTAGTCATTAGTTCTGAATTGAACGGCTGCCTTCATTGTAAAAAGGGCAGGTTTTTAGTGCCTAATGAAATCAAAGTTCAGAGCACTCGGCCTTCCAAAATCAGAAAAATATGGAGCAGGATCCAGGAGCTTGAAATTGAGATAATAAAATGGATAAGGCAGCAATCATAGAATTGTTAAAAAAGAATTGGCTCATAACGGATTCCGGGGAGTTAGCTGATAACCAGTTCCAATAGTGGACTTAATAACGCTCCAATAAACAAGGACGTTAATCAATTTCATAGATAAATTAACCCGTAGGTAGAGTTCTCCCCAGAAAGCTCCTGAGTTTCAGAGGAAATTTTTCTTCGGAATCGGATCCTCTAAAACAACGCTGCCGGTATTGCCTTCTTGTTTACAGATAGTAACCACGAAGCCACAACCGATATCAATTTAGGATGCGGTGGGAAATGATTTCCCTGGCTTTTGAAAAATACATTCGTCTCTGCATAAATGCTGATTTTATCGCTCAACAGGAAAGTTATTTTTTAGCCAAATCTTAAATCAATCCGTCGTTTTAAGATTATATTTGCGTACCCGGTAGCGCAGCGTTTCCCGGGTAGTGCCCAATGCCCGGGTTGCAGCGGCCAGATTGTTGTCGGCCCGTTCCAGGGCGGTCTTGATAATGAAGCGATCCATGTCTTCCAGCGCCATGCTGCCGTCCAATGGTAAACAAATCCTGTCTTTCGATCCGGAAGCCGTGTCTTCCGAAGCCGTGCTTTCCTGGCCGGGCAATTGCAGCCACTGGACCGGAAGAACCGGACCGTCTGCAAACAGCACGCAACGTTCGATGACGTTGCGCAGTTCGCGGACATTGCCGGGCCAGTAATGGGCGCGCAATTTATCCCAGACCTGTTCTGGAATCTCTTTGACATGGCGGCCGGCCTTGGCGTTGTATTCGGCGACGAACAGCGGCACCAGCTCGTCCAGATCTTCCCTGGCTTCGCGCAAAGGGGGCAGCATTACGCGGAATACGTTCAGGCGGTGGTAAAGATCGCTGCGGAAATTGCCATCCCGTATCATCTGTTCGAGATCCTGATTGCTGGCCGCGATAATCTGGACGTCGACCGTGATTTCCTTCTCGCCGCCCAAGCGCCGCACTTTATGGTCCTCGATCGCTTTCAGCAGCTTGGCCTGTAAATCAAGCGGCATTTCGCCGATTTCATCCATGAACAGCGTGCCGCCGTCGGCTTGCTCCAGCAGGCCGCGGTGACGTCCCGAGGCGCCGGTAAAGGCTCCAGGTTCGTGACCGAACAATTCCGATTCCAGCAGCTCACGCGGCAGGGCGGCGCAATTGACTTCGATCATCGGGTGCCGCGCCCTGGCGCCGCCATAATGCAGGATGCGTGCCACCAGCCCTTTGCCGGTGCCTGTCTCGCCGCCTATGATCAGGGCGCTGAAAGGAACTTTGGTCAGGCGCATCAGCAATTCCCGAACATTGCGCGCCTGGCGGCTCGATCCGACATAGGCTTCCGGCGAATAGCGCCTATGTTCCTGCCGTGTCTGATCAATAACCCGGCGTTGTATCGCCGCGCTGCGGGCCGCGCTGTTGACGACCAGATCGAGTCGATCCAGATCGCAGGGCTTTTCCAGAAAGTCATAAGCGCCCAAACGCAAGGCCCGGACCGAATCCGGCACGCTGCCGTAGCCAGTCAGAAACAGCCATTCGGCATAGCTGACGTTTTTTTTCATCTTTTCCATGAAATCCAGTGCATTGCCGTCCGGCAGATTCATATCGGACAGGATCAGCAAAGGCTCCATCTCATCCCTAAGCAATAATTCCTCGGCTTCGGCCAGCGAGGTTGCCAACATGACTTCCCAGTCGGATTGCCGATAGTGGCGTGATAGCTCCGAGCCCAACAGTTTTTCGTCCTCGATAATCAGCAGGGTTTCCATCAGGATTGATCTCCGGCAAGGTGGCTATTCGGCAGAACGATAGACACACAGGCACCATGGGGCTGGTAATTGGTGAGTCTGATGCTGCCGCCCATATCTTTGACAAAGCGTTGAACCATAGCCAGACCCAGTCCGGTTCCACGTTGGCGGCTGGTACGGAACGGGCGAATGCCATAGTTCAGTATATCTTCTGAAAAGCCATGACCGTTGTCTATGACATCGATATGGAGTCCTTGCGCATCCTTGCGCGCTTTGATGCTGACCACCCCCGGTTCGCTTTCCAGCGCCTCGGCCGCATTCAGGATCAGGTTCAGCAGCGCCTGGCGCAGCCCGCTCTCGGGCAACTGCACCGGCAGCGGGCAGGGCGCGTCGATTTCCAGGCGCACGGTTTCGGCAATCTGATAGCGGGTCAACGTGACCAGATCGCGGATCAGCGAGGCCGCATCGAACTCGGTCGCCGGCTCCGGCAAGTGCCGGCTCTGGTCCAGCATCTCGTTGAGCAGCCGGGCCAGACGCTTCAGTTCTTCGCTGATCATATCCAGCCTTTCCTGCTGGTCGGATGCCTGAATTTCGCGGCGGAGATTACTGAACGCGATCTGAATGCCGGCCAGCGGGTTGCGTATTTCATGCGCCAGTTCCGCCGCCACTTCGCCTATCGCCGCCAGCCGTTCCGCACGCGCCAGACTCAATTGCTGCTCCAGCAGGGCCTGCGTGGCCAGTTTGACTTCCTGCTGCAGAGACTGGGCATGCAGGCGTTTGACTTCCTCCAGTTCCGCCAGATGCTTGACCATTTCGTTATAACTATTGAACACCGGCAGCAGCAATGGATCAAGATGGTCGGTCGTGATCGGCGTGTAATTTTCTTCCGTCAGCCGTTGCAGGAGTTGCTTCAAATCATTGAGCGGGTGCAGGATGCGGCTATGTAGAAACAGCACGGCCACTATCAGGGTCCAGGCCAGGATGACCAACGCCAGGTAAAGTTCGGTTTCCGTAGTGCGGCTGATGTTTTCCAGCAAATATTCGCGTTGCAGTGACTCGTTCTCGAGCGTATCGCTCATGACCTTGAGCGCTTTGATCAGACGCGTGTTTTTTTCCAATTGATCCAGTTCGCCTACATCGCTCAGCAGATTTCTGACCGTCTCCAGGCTTTGCCGGGTTTTTTCCGATAAATGACGGTTATCGGTCATTAACGCGTCCATTTCCTCCAGGGTTCTGGACAAGGCTTCGGGCGGTACAACCGGCACTGCTCCGGTCAGGTATTCGATCAGCGATTGCTGCAAGCCTACCGATACATTCTGAATGCGATGAGAATAGGTGACATACGATAAAACGGTTTCAAAACGGTGCAGATTGCGCCAGATCATGCCGCCTAATATGGCCAGCGCCAGCAAAAGCAGCCCCAGAAACGCCAAGCCGCGCAGTTGGACAGGACGATAAAAGAGTGATTTCATTCGGAATAGGGGCCAGGACGCAAGATAGAGGTTGAAAAGCTTTACCTTGCGTCATTTGCGTCAATAATTCAAATACAAATTAACAGACAGGATATGACTCATCCTGTCAGGTCCGACGGCCTTGCGGATGTATTGGTTCATATAACCGATCTCCGTTCTTGTGTTTTTATTGAAATTGTAGCCGACACCCCCAAACACGCGGTTCTGGTCAAAGCCGTCGTCGGCGCCCCAATCGGTACGGTTGAGATTGGCGAAGTACTCATCCGTAAGCACCAGGCTGAAATCGGTCGCGAAGGGCAACGGCGCCGACAGCTTCAACAATTGCCGGAAACGCCAGCCGACATCCTCGCCGTTCTGCACGAAGCGCTGCTCGAAGCGGCTGCGGCTGGTAATCGTGCCGAACGAAAATTTCTCGCTCCACAGTAATTGCTGCCAGATACGATGCTCGTCAACCGGCGTGACCGTGAAAGGTTCCTCTGTAGGAATGAAGGCGTAGCCTAGCCAGACGCTGGTATTGTCGTTCAGCGCATAACCAAGGCCCGTACGCAGCATGCCTTGCGAGAAACGTGAAGTATCCTCTCCGAATCGGCCTTGGCCTTCGAGCCAATATTTGAAGCTCTTCAGTTCGGGATTGAGGACGCCCAAGCTGCCCGTGGCCGTGATATTGCCCCAGGTCTGAAAATCTTCGGCTGTCTTGGCGGTTACCTGATCCGAGAGCGTCAGGCTCATCAGTAGGGGTAAAACCAGCCTCATTTTTAATTTCTTCATTGTTTAACTTTGTGTTTTATTTTTGTTAAGGACAAAGGGCGCCGTCCAGCTATGCCGAGCCGCACCATGAGGGATTATACCGGCTGATTGAAAACTCAAATAGAGTGAGCGGCTATGTCCTAAAGGCTATCGTGTACCATTGTTGAGCCTGGGATGGTGTTTGGAAAATAAAATATGGAATTTATCCTATTTCTACATGCACCCATTGCCCTGAAACGCAGATCCGGGATTAAAAATTGATATACAGTGAACCGATAATTAAATGGTGCATCGTGTTATTGGTATGGGTTGCATCATCCAGATACTGATTAAGATATCCCGCTTCGGCGCGAAAACTTTTATTAAATGTCCAGCCAAGCCCCGCAAATGCACGGTTCTGATCGAAGCCGGACTGGCCTCCGGATTTTGTTGAGTTAATACGAATGAAGAACTCATCCCAGGCAATCAAGCTTAAGCGTGGTTCAAACTCCAGCGGATGCAAGAATCGTATCATCTGGCGCGGGCGAAAACGGACATCCTCGCCTTGTAGGAAATTAGTTTCGAACATAGTCCTTAAGGTGAGCGTGCCGGCGCGGGTGGGTAAGTTATAGCGGAATGCCGGCCATATATCCTGCTGGGAAATATAGGACTTGCCGACATTTTGGGTGGGCAACCAGGTATAGCCCGCCCAAATCGTTGCGCGGTCACTGAGCGAATAGCCCAATGCTGCGCGCACCATGCCTTGATACCAATGATTCCAGTTATCGTCAAAGCGGGATTGGCCTTCCAGCCAGATGCGCTCTTTCTCCAGGCGTGGATCTACCGCCTTAAGGCTGCCTTCGCCGACGATCTGTAACCAACTGCCCGCATCCTGGAACAGCTCGTCCACTGCCAAGGCTGTTGATGATGCGGTGATAGAGCCCAAGAATAATGCTGTAATAGCCGATGTCTTTATTATTTTCTTAAACATAATGCAGTTATTTGAATTTATTTCAGTTCGAGAGTCCGGAAGTTTGTTTGTCAGTTGTATTCCAGCCGTAAAATCATTTTTTAATCAAACCCAACAATCCCTTCACTAATGCCAACGGAGTCGGTGGGCAACCCGGAATCACCATATCCACGGGGATGACATTGGATACCGCGCCGCAACAAGCGTAGGAAACCCCGAACTCACCGCCGCAGGCGGCGCAATCCCCGGCCGCGATAACCCATTTCGGGTCGGGCGTTGCCTCATAAGTGCGCAGCAGCGCAGTCTGCATATGCCGCGAAACCGGGCCGGTCACGAGCAGCACGTCGGCATGCCGGGGCGAGGCGACGAAATGAATGCCGAAGCGCTCTATGTCATAGAAGGGATTATTGAGCGCATGGATCTCCAGCTCGCAACCGTTACAGGAACCGGCATCGACTTCTCTGATCGCGATACTGCCGGCGAATTTTCGGTCGATATGTCTTTTGATCTCGATGCCGAGCTGTTCGAGCTCGTCATCTTTCGGCGCTTTAACCCGTTCGGTGACCACGCCGGTTGCCAGAATTTTTTTAAACAGTCTCAGCATGTATTTTTCCTACAAGTCATGTCCAGAATAGGAGCCGTTCACGGATTTGTTGCAGACCGGAAAATCCGGCACGATGTTGTCCAGCACGAGTTTTTCCAGCGCCGGCCAGTTCAGCAGGCTAGGGTCGCGCGGATAGAAGCGGGCGACGGTATTGCCGGCGTCAAAACGGACATAAGCGATGATTTCGCCGCGCCAGCCTTCGACGATGCCCAGACCTTCACGGCCTTCCTCAGGTGTTTGCCAGACGCTGCGCAGTTCGCCCGGCGCCAGCAGGTCGATGAATTGTCCTATCAGTTTCAGGGCAACGCTGATTTCCTTGTATCTGACCCAGAAGCGCGAGGCGATATCGCCTTGCGTTTCCACCGGCACCTTGACAGTCAGTCGGTCATAAGGCGCATAAGGCGCATCGCGGCGCACATCGAAATCCTGCCCGCTGGCCCGGCCGACATAACCCAGCGTGCCGAGAGCGGCGGCGATGTCTTCGGACAGGAAGCCCGCGGTGTAGAGCCTGTCTTCCAGGGATGAATTCAGGTCCAAAGCCGGCAGGATTTCGCCAAATTCGACTTTCAGGTGCGCTATCTCCCGTTTGATCGCGACGCCTGCCTGTTCGGGCAGATCACAAGCCACGCCGCCCGGCACAATACGGTCCATCAACAGACGGTGGCCGAACAGTTGCGCATTGGTTCGCAGCCACAGTTCCCGCAGGCGCGTGAACTGCATTTGGGCAAAGGCGAAACCGACGTCATTGCAGATCGCGCCCATGTCGCCCAAATGATTGGCGACCCGTTCGCGCTCGGCCAGAATGCCGCGTATCAGGGTTGCGCGCGGCGGAATGTCAACGCCGGCGGCCTGTTCCATCGCCATGCAGGCCGCCCAGCAATGCCCGACCGTGGTATCGCCCGAAATCCGTCCGACCAGGCGGGCCAATTGTTCAGGCGTCCGGCCTTCGGCGATTTTTTCGATGCCCTTGTGCACATAGCCGAGGCGCTCTTCCAGATTCAGGATGGTTTCGCCCACGGCCTGAAAGCGGAAATGGCCGGGCTCGATAATGCCGGCGTGGACAGGCCCGACCGGAATTTCATAAACGCCCGCGCCGTAGGCCTTGACGAACGGATAATCCCGATCAGGCGGCGTAACGGCTTCCGGCTCGCCCTGAACAGGAAAGTCCTTGCGCAACGGATAGCTGTTTTTGGGCCAGGCCTTGTGCCGGATCCAGGGACGGTTGTCCGGATGGCCCACGAAATTCAGGCCGAACATATCCTGCGTATGGCGCTCGCTACGGCTGGCGGCCGGATAAACTGCGGCCTGAGCAGGCAGTTCCGGTTTCGGGTTGTGGACTCGGGTCCGTAGCAGGACATGGCGGCCTTGCTTCTCGAAACAGGCATTGATCAGAAACCATTCCTGTTCCTGCTCCGCCCAGCCGGCCGCCCAGCGCAGATCGTGCTGAACGGCCAGTTCCGCAAACCGTTGCCAATCGCTGCTGACGATCTGCCACAGGCTCAGCGGGCCAATGGCGAGCTGTTCAATTGAGAGGCCGGCCTCGTTGGCCTGCTTTAAAAAATCGGTCTTCCAGCTGGAATTTGAATGAATCATAACGGTGCACTCCCTGAGATCAATACCGTCGCCTGTGAAAACCAGTCAGCCAGGAAGCCCGGAATCGCCAGGCCCAGCCAGAGCACCAATCCCAAATGAATCATGACCGGCCACAGGTTGGCTTTTATCGGCTGCTGGCCTTCGGGCTTGTCGCCGTAGACGATCGGCTGGATATGCCGAAACAGGCCCGCAAAGGCGATGCCGACGCCCAGCAATAGCAACGGCGCCAGCCACGGATAACTGTGCATCGTGGCCAGCAGCACCAGAAACTCGCTGGTGAAGACGCCGAAAGGCGGGAAGCCGGCAATCGAGACCGTGCCGATCAGCAGGCCCCAGCCGATTTCCGGCTGGGTTTTGATCAAGCCGCGTATTTTTTCCATGCTTTGCGTGCCGGCGAGCTGCGACGCATGACCGACCGTCACGAAAATCGCCGACTTGGTCAGGGAATGCACGGTCATATGCAGCAAAGCCGCAAAAGTCGCCAAGGGGCCGCCGATACCGAAAGCGAACGTCATCATGCCCATGTGTTCGATCGAGGAGTAACTGAACAGCCTTTTGATGTCTTTTTGCCGGTGCAGGAACAAGGCGCCGACCAGGAAAGACAGCAGGCCGAATCCCATCATCAGGAAACCGGCCATATCGGAATGGCTGGCGCCGTCAACCAGCATTTTGTTGCGCACGACAGCATAGAGCGCATCGTTGAGCAGAAGTCCGGATAAAACCGCCGACATCGGTGTCGGGCCTTCGGAATGGGCGTCGGGCAGCCAATTATGCAGCGGCACGAGGCCGATCTTGGTGCCGTAGCCGATCAGCAGGAACACGAACGCGATTTTAAGCACTTCGGGGTTCAGCTTGTCGGCGTTTTCATAAAGCACCGACCAGAGCAGGGCGTTTTCTTCGCTGCCTATTTGCTCGGCCGCATAATACAGCAAAATCGTGCCGAACAGCGCCTGCGCGATGCCGACGCCGCAGAGGATGAAATATTTCCAGGCCGCCTCCACCGATTCAGGCGTGCGGTACAGGCTGACCAGCAGCACCGTCGCCAACGTCGCGCCTTCCATCGCGACCCACAAAATGCCCATGTTGTTGGTCATCAACACCAGATACATCGACAGCATGAAGCCCTGGTACATGGCATGGTAAAGCTTCAGGCGCGCATCGTTGAGCCGGCCTATCTCCTTCTCGTGCTCCATATAAGGTGCGGAAAAAATGGCCGTGGTCAGGCCGACGAAAGCGGTCAGCACGATCAGGTAGACATTGAACGGATCGATCAAAAACGCTTTGCCGGACGAGAGGATTGTACCCTCACGCAACACATTAATGGCCAGCCAGATAGTGGCAACCAGATTGACGGCGTTTAATCGGATATTCCACAGGCCTGAATCGGCCCTGTGCCCTGCCAATGCAAAAAAGGCCATGCCGAGCAGTGGAATCAAAAGCACCAGATAGGCGGCGATCATTTTTCCACCTCGCTCAGGCGGTTCAGCTTGTCGACATCGAGCGAATCGATACTGGTGCGGATATGAAAGAAAAAGATGCCGAACAGCACGGCCGCGATCAGCACATCGAACGCCACGCCCAGTTCGACGACCATCGGCATGCCATGCGTGGCGACAACGGCGGCAAAAAACAAGCCGTTTTCTATCGACATGAAACCAACCACATGAGCGACCGCCTGCCGGTGCGAGATCATCAACAGCATGCCCAACAACATTACGGACAAACTGACGGCCAGCGCATTCAGCATGACCAGAGAAGACGTTTGCACGATAGGGTGCAGTATGTAATAGCTGAATACCATCAGGCTGGCGCCGCCCAGCATCACCGCAGAATTATTTTTTAACGCCTCAACATCGCGGTGCATGTCCATTTGCAGCACTAAGCGGCGCAGCATCCACGGGATAAAAAACACCTTGAGGACCAGCGTCAGCACGGCGGAAATATAAAGATGATGGATACTCACACTATAGGCGGCCACAGCCGTAGTCAAAGCCAGCAGAAAACCCTGCACGGCGAACACGAAAATCAGCCGCAGTACTCGGCCCTGGCCCAGCATCAGAAAAGACGTGAGCCCAACCAATGCCGCCAGTGATAAGACGGCCTGCGTATAAAAGTCCAATTGCCCGATATTCATCAGCGAGCGCCCTCCAGAATGATATGGCTCAACATGCCCAGCAAGCCTAGCAAGTAAGCAAAGCTGAGGTATTCCTGCACGCGAAACAGGCGCATTTTGGCGAATAGCGTTTCCGATAACGCCAGCAGAATCGACAGCAAGGCCAATTTGCCCAGGATAGCCAATAAACCGTAACTCAAATCCGCAGGCATCATTGTCTTGGCAATGCCCCAGGGAAAAAAGATGTTGGCAATCAGTACGCCGTACAGCATCAGTTTCAACTGGCTGGCCCATTCGATCAGCGCCAGGTGGCGGCCGCTGTATTCCAGAATCATGGCTTCATGGATCATGGTCAGCTCCAAATGCGTCGCCGGGTTATCGACCGGGATGCGCCCGGTTTCGGCAATCGCGACCAGCATCAGCGACAGCAGCGCGAAGATGAATGAAGGGCGCAAGACCAGACCTTCATCGAGCACATGATCGATAGCGAACGATAGATTAGTCGTGGAGGCGGACATGGTCAGCGCAAAAATACTCATCAGCATGGCCGGCTCCGCCATCGATGATATCGTCATTTCGCGCGATGAGCCCATGCCGCCGAAGGCCGTGCCGATGTCCAGGCCGGCCAATGCCAGAAAAAAACGGGCAAAGGAAAAAAAACCGATCAGCACGATAACATCGGCGTTGGCCGAGGTGGGCAGATCGACGGCGATCAGCGGCACGATGCTGGCGGCCAGCACCATGGCCGAGAATATGATGTACGGGGAGGTCGTGAAGATCCAGGAGGCCTGATCCGAGACCACCGGCTGCTTGCGCGTCAGCTTGAGCAAGTCCCGGTAAGGCTGGAATAAGGACGGCGCCTTGCGGTTTTGCATGCGGCATTTGCATTTTTTGATCCAGCCAGCCAGCAGGGGCGCCAGCGCAACAAACAAAATAGTTTGAAAAACTGCCAATAACCAATTCATTAACTGATGATCCATAACATAATGATTAAGGTAACAAACGAATAGCCCAGATAAGTCCGGATATTGCCGGTCTGGATGCGCCCGATCAGCTTGGCCGTCCTGTTGACGGCCCGCTCAATCGGCTGATACAGCCGCGGCCAGCTGTGGTCGTGAATTTGCAGGGAATAATGGATAGCGGCGATGTCCTGATTCATGGCGCCCTGGCTGTCTTTCCTGATCTGTTCATCGATAATCCAGACTTTGGCGAAAATACGCCTGAACGGCATCGTGAAGGCGCTGGAACTGTACTGCATGCGCGGCGTCAGGCCGCCGAAGCCGCAGTCCCAGGTTTCGGCTCGGCGCATGACCGTCGCAGGGCTGCGGCGCAGATAGCGGAAACAGATGCCGGCTGCGATCAGGGCCCCGGCCAGAACCAAAGGCGCTGAATAGGATGCCTGCTCAGCGGAAACCGGTGCCAGATGCAGCCAGCTCAGTCTGGCGCCGTCTGGTAAAGACGCCCCCAGCACTTGCTTTGCAATGTTATTGATCAGGCCGATCATCAGGCCGGGAAAGATGCCGAACAGAAAGCACAGGCTGGCCAGCAGGGCAGGCCCTATCAACATGCCTTTATCAGTAATTTCCTGTGCTTTATCGGAATGCCGCGAGCGGGGCAGCCCCAGAAACATGATGCCGAAGACGTTGACGAAGCAGGCCGCCGCCAGGGCTGCGGTCAGTGCCAAAGCGGCGGCCGCGACCGGAATCAGGCTGCGCAAAACGCCATTGTCGATGACATCGACCTGCAGCGCCGTTTGAAAAGCGAGCCATTCCGATACAAAGCCGTTAAACAGCGGCAACGACGAAATGCTCATGAAGCCGATCAGAAACAGCATGCTGGTTTTCGGCATGCGTTTGATCAGGCCGCCCATCAGGTCGATATTCAATTCATGCGTTTGGTGATGAATAATGCCCGCACCCAGGAACAGCAGATTCTTGAATAATGCATGGTTGAAAGCGTGGAACAGCGCCGCCAGAAAACCCAGAGCCGCCAGTTGAGGATGATTCTGCGCCATGAAAATCATCGACAGGCCCAGCACCATAAAGATAATGCCGATATTCTCTACCGAACTGTAGGCCAGCAGCCGCTTTAAATTGGTCTGCATCATGGCGTACAAAATGCCGCCGAGGGCCGACAATGTGCCCACTATCATCAGCACCAGTCCCCATTGCCAGTGCACCTCGCCGATCAGGTCAAAGCAGAACCGGATCAGGCCGTACAAGGCCACTTTCAGCATCACGCCGCTCATCAAGGCGGAAATGTGCGACGGCGCCACCGGATGCGCTTCCGGCAGCCAGACGTGTATGGGCACAAGCCCTGCTTTCATGCCAAAGCCCAGCAATGCCAGCACGAATGCGATGCTGGCCCAAGCCGTTGACAGCCGGGCCTCGCGCAAGGCATCGAAAGTAAAGCCGTCGGCAAAGCTGGCCAGTACGCCGAAACCCAGAATAATGGCCAGCGCCCCGATTTCCGCCATCAGCAGATAAAGAAAAGCCGCGCGCCGGTTGGCCGGATTGTCATGCTGAAACGCCACCAGAAAGTAACTGGCGACCGACATCAGTTCCCAGGCGATCATGAAAAAGAAGGCGTCATCGGCCAACAGCACCAGCAGCATGCCGGCAATGAAAAGGCCGCTGAACAAACTCAGGACGGCAAACGGGTGTTTGTCTTCTTCGAAGGTCGTGACATAGCCGGGGCCGTAAATGCTGACGGCGCTGACGGCAATGCCGATGATTAAAAAGAAGAAGCCCGAAAGATTGTCGAAACGCACCTGCCAGGGTAGCCAGGGCAGGCCGAGACCGATCTTGTCGGTAAATATTTCACTGCTGATCAGCGCGCCCAAACCGGCCAGTACAGCAAAAAATCCCGACAGCCCCAGCAAGCCGAATACGGCTTGCCGCACCAGAATCGGGATACGCGGATCTTCCAGGTCGTCAATCCCCCAACGCCGGCTAAGCGCCAGGAGATTGATATGGTGGCGCTGATGGATGAGCAGCGCCGGCAGGCAGGAGACGAAGCTAAACAGGATGGAGCAGTAAGCCAGTACAAGAATCATTCAATTCTCCGTAAAGCGATTCAGGGCAGGGCGATCGGTTGATCGCCCATTCTTTGGTGCTAAAAGGCTAAGATTTAGTTTTTCCTTTCGTCGGCCGTCATTAATCGCGCGGCCAGCGCGTGATCCGAGAACTTTTCCGAAGCCCTGCCTATTTGCCGGCAATGGCCGCCGTGCGCTTCGTAGTTGTGCATGTAGTCATGAATGAATTCCATGACGGTATGATCGATCAGATAGCCGTCCGATAGATCAAAAACAACGGTTTTGCCCGGTTCCAGCGTAGCCAGCGCTTTTTTCAGCGGCAGGAAGTTGGAAAAAATTGCCGAACCTGTCAGTTTGACCACAACGGTATCGTTATTTGGCCGATCAATGTCAAAATGAATTTTAAACAGATTCTTGAGCCAGACCCCGCGCAAAACATGAATGGTCAGTTTGACCATAATGCCGATGGCAACGCCGATCAATAAATCGGTCGCCAGAACTCCGATTATTGTGACCATAAAAATAAAGAACTGTTCTTTTCCGATGCCCATGACTTTGGCGAATTCCTTGGGCGAGGCCAGGCGAAAACCGGTATAAACCAGCAAGGACGCCAGGGCCGCCAAGGGAATGCTGTGGATCAGGCGCGGGAAAAGCACGACGAACAGCAACAGCAAGGCGCCGTGAAAAAAATTGGCCCAGCCGGTTTTGGCGCCGTTGTTGACGTTGGCGGAGCTGCGCACGATCTCGGCGATCATCGGCATGCCGCCGATCAGGCCGGCGATCAGATTGCCAATGCCTACCGCCGTCAAGTCGCGGTCCAGATCGGAATGGCGTTTATAAGGGTCCAGTTTGTCTACCGCAACCGCACTCAGCAGGCTTTCGAGGCTGCCTACCAGGCTGATGCTGACCACGGCCTCCCAGAATTCAGCCGTCATAAACTTGGAAAAATCGGGAAAGTAAAAGCTGGACATGAAATTGTCGGATATCGCCACCAGAAATCTTGGTCCGACTGTTGCCTCATGATGGTCTATGAAAGGCGCATCCGGCAAAAACAGATACATATGCTCGTGATTCAAGTCGAAATAACGGCCCAGACCCATGCCGGCCAGCACGACGAGAATGGGCGCCGGAATCATTTTCAGCGTAGGATTTTTCAACAGCGACCAGATGACCAGAATGATCAGTCCAGTCAGGCCGATCAGGGCAATTTCCGGATTAGGGTGCAGCAGGCTATGCGGAATCTGCGCCATGGTCGAAAACAGACTGCCATCCTCAGGCGTCACGCCGAGCATGACGTGGATCTGTTTGGTCATGATGATGATGCCGATCGCGGCCAGCATGCCGTGCACGACCGATGCCGGAAAAAAGGAACTGAGGCGGCCGGTCTTAAAGACACCCATCAGAATCTGCAGCACGCTGGCCACGACGATCGCCGCCAGCGTATAGCGGTAGCCGGCCATCGCATCGCCTTCTCCCAGCGTCTGCACAGCGCCCAGAACCACGACGATCAAGCCGGCGGCCGGTCCGTTGATTGTCACGTATGAACCGTTGATGCGCGAAACCAGCATGCCGCCGATAATGGCTGTAATAATCCCGGCCGAAGGCGGGAACCCGGATGCCATCGAGATGCCCAGGCATAATGGCAAGGCAATAAGAAATACCAGAAACCCGGACAGCAAATCGCTGCGCCAGTGCTCTTTCAAGCCGGCCAGCCCGGTTTTAGGTAATGCCGACAGCGAAGTCTTGATCATGGTTAAGTCCTCACAATGTTAAAAATTTGTGTATTCAGAACACTGAGAAAGCACTTATCATGCCAATTATATGGTTAAACTTAACCTTATGATTTGTTAGGAAAAATATTGATTTACTAATTTATCGGACGGTGGCTTGATTAAAAAAGCGAAGGTGCAAAACCACCATCATCGGTTTATTTGCACCGATGAACTGGAAAGCACCCAATGCACTTTTCAGATTGATTGAATCTAGCGAACCCGTTTCAATATCTGCAACAAGTCAACTCATATAAGTTTTTGTACTGATTTACCGGATAAATGCTTTTCGATATAAATTCAGCATAAATGAAAATGAGTTTTCAGGATTCTAATCTCACCCAGGGACAGAACAGTGACGGGCGTTATCATGGCTAGAAAAATTCATTGGCATTTTTACTTTGTTAACTCTACTGATAAAGCCACAAACCAAATCGATCGATTATGAATATAAAAAAAATCGTCTTATCCGTTCTGCTGTTATTTGGGGGAATCCTGACTGTCAAATTTGGTGTTGACGCTTTTAGTGTCGACGCGCCTGAAGCCGTTACGCAAGCCCGGACGAACATGCCGCAGAATGTTAATCTGATTGACGGTAGAACTTTTGATATGCCCGGTTCGGGTAATTGCGATGGTTGCCATGCCCAACCTAATCGCTCTGCTGAGGCCATGGTGTCGCCGCCGGTGATTTATGACCAGCACATACAGCGGATATGAAAAAATCAATTTGTCTGAAGGCGATGCCCTGGTCATAGTGGACCTGCAAAACGATTTTTTGCCTGGCGGCAGTCTGCCGGTGCCTGGCGGGGAACAGGTGATGCCGGCCCTGAACGGTTATATTGAGCGATTTGCCCGTCGTGGGCTGCCCATATTCGCAACGCGCGATTGGCATCCGAAAAATCACAGTTCCTTTATTGAGCAGGGCGGGCCGTGGCCTGAGCACTGCGTTATCGGCACTAAGGGCGCGGAATTCCCGGCCGCCCTGCATCTTCCGGCTTCCGTACAGATTATCTCGGCAGGAACTGAAGTTGAGCGCGACGGTTATTCGGCCTTCGAGACGCCTGTCTGCAAACAGCAGATCGACAGCGTCGGCGCCAGACGTCTGTTCGTCGGCGGGCTTGCCACCGATTATTGCGTTTTGAACACAGTGCGCGATGCGCTGGCTCTGAACTATCAAGTCTTCTTGCTGACCGATGCCGTGCGGGCCATTAATGTTCAGCCCCAGGATGGTCAAAAGGCCATCGACGAAATGATTCAAAAGGGCGCTAAACTCATTACCTTATCCATGATTCCATGATCTCCGGCAGTGCATTGCTGACTGATCTCTATCAGTTGACCATGCTGCAGGGTTATTACGAACAGAACAGGGAAGAACTCGCAGTCTTCGAGTTTTTTGTCCGGAAACTGCCCAAGGCCCGCGGCTATATGGTCGCGGCGGGGCTTGCCCAGGCTTTGATTTATCTCCAGGATCTGCAATTCTCCTCAAATGAAATTGACTGGCTCGCCAGTACAGGACAGTTCAAGCCGGCTGTGCTTGATCGGCTCGCCGCCTTCAGATTTACCGGCGATGTGCATGCAATGCCCGAAGGCACCGTATTTTTTCCACATGAGCCGATTTTGCGCATTACCGCGCCGCTGCCGGAAGCGCAGCTGGTCGAAAGCAGGCTCATCAATCTGCTCCATTTCCAGACCCTGATTGCTTCCAAGGCCGCGCGCTCGGTATTGATCGCGCCGGACAAACTGCTGGTTGATTTCGGCATGCGCCGCGCTCATGGCGGCGAGGCTGCGCTGCTGGCGGCACGGGCCAGTTATCTGGCCGGCTTCGGCGGTACTGCGACGGTGAATGCCGGCATGTATTTCGACATTCCGATTCATGGCACGATGGCGCATTCCTTCGTACAGACATACCGCAGTGAAAGCGAGGCTTTTATCGATTTCGCAAAGGCCAATCCCGATAATGTCGTGCTGTTGATCGACACTTACGATACCGAGGCGGCTGCGCAGAAAGTTGTCGATCTGGCCGATACGCTGCAATCGCAAGGCATAAAAATTAAAGGCGTGCGCATCGATAGCGGCGATTTGGCCGAACACGCCAAAAAGGTCAGAAGGATTCTCGACCAAGGCGGCCTTCAGCAGGCCACCATTTTTGCCAGCGGCAGTGTTGATGAATACAAGCTTGAAGCATTGACGGCGCAGCAAGCGCCGATAGACGGTTTCGGCATCGGCACGCACCTGGATACCTCGGCCGATGCGCCTTATTTCGACTGCGCTTATAAATTGCAGGAATATGCAGGCATCGCCAGGCGCAAACGCTCGGAAGGCAAGGCAACCTGGCCCGGGCGTAAACAGGTTTATCGTAATTATGATGACAATGGCTTCATGTGCGGCGATACCGTGACGGTTGAAAACGCGCCATGCACAGGAGAGCCATTACTGCAACCGGTCATGCAGGGCGGACGAATCGTGACGACGCAACCTTCGCTGATGGAATCCAGGGAATATGCCAAAAGACAGTTAAGCCGGTTGCCAGAGGCATTACGCCGACTTTCTGACATACCCGAGTATCCGATGGTAATTTCTGCCGAACTGCAAGCGCTGGCGAAAAGCGTGGATGAACAAACCTTGTTTTAATCACTGGTGTTACGTATCAGTTGAATTGAGGCGGACTTAAAAAGCACCTTCAGCGCGACGGTAAACTGTAGGGTCGAATTCATTCGACCCGGGGCAATCTGAGATAGGCAGGCAGTGCGAATACCCGCAAGGGGCACAAGTGAATTCGCACCTATGCGTGCATGACGATTCATGCGACGAAATCCGGTGAGTTGAATGAGAACCTGCCGCCAGCGAGACAAGCAGGGTAAAAACAGTCCATGCGTAACATCAGTTAATCAACCTGCTATACACGGTAAAGCTGAACGTTGTTTCGAGTTTAAGTTGTTGCCCGTTTATGGTTTTTATGAAACATCAGCAGCAACAATGCCAGCATTGAAAACGCTGCACCGGCATAGAATGTCATATCCGCGCCATAACGGTCCCACAGCCAGCCGGCAATGACGCTGGCCAGCAGCATAAACAGGCCGGTTACGAAATTGAACAGCCCGAACGCCGTGCCTTTCAGCTCCTGATGCGTGGCGGCGGCAACCATGGCCGCCAGAATGCCTTGCGTAAATCCCATATGCAGTCCCCATAAAGCCACGCCGCACATGACGACCAGAACCGAATGGCCCCGAGCCAGTGCTAAATCCGCCAAAGCCAGCAAGATAAGACCCGCGGCCAGCAAGTACTTCTTGCTCACATGGTCCGATAAAACGCCTGCGGGATAAGCCGACAGGGCATAGAACAGGTTCATCACGACCATGACCAAGGGAATCCAGGTGACGGACAAGCCTGTTTGCTCAGCCCGCAGTACCAGAAAAGCCTCGCTGAACCGGGTCAGCGTAAAGACGGCGCCTATGACAACAATCCACCAGTAGTGTCTGGAGAAATCCTTAAGAAAAGCCAGCCGCAAGGGCGAGCGGAACTGGTGCGGTCCGGCTTTCGCAGCGGGTTCCTTTACGCCGGCCATAATTAAAACAATCGTGATTGCCGCGGGCACAACGGCAAACCACAATGCCGCCTTCATGTCGTCGTGGTAAAGATACAGCAACACTATGGCAGCAAGAGGGCCGAGAAACGCGCCTACTGTATCCATGGATTGGCGAAGGCCGAAACAGGCGCCGCGGATGTCTGAAGGCGCCACATCGGCAATCAGGGCGTCGCGCGGAGCGCCCCGAACGCCCTTGCCGATTCTGTCCAGGAATCGCGCCGTAAAGACCGTTTCCACGGAACTTGCGAGAGGAAACAAAGGCTTGGTAAGCGCCGCCATGCCATAACCGGCCAGGATAAGCCATTTCCGGCGGCCGAAAAAATCACTTAATGCGCCTGAAAATATTTTGACGATCAGCGCAGTCGCCTCGGCAATGCCTTCGATAAAGCCGACGGTCAATGCATTTGCGCCCAGCACAGTAACCAGAAACACCGGCAATATGCTGTGCACCAGTTCCGAAGACAAATCCATGAACAGGCTGACATAACCCAGCGTCCAGACGGTGCGCGGGATTTTTGATGATTTTCTTATAAACACAAATGAACCGATGTTATGCCGTTAGTTGAATTGAGATCAGTTTAATTAAGGTGTTGCTGCTACGATAGTTTGATTTAATCGGTTTCGCGAAAAACATCCCTGTTTTTCGTCTTGATAGACCACTATGTCGTGCAAATCGGCAATCCTGCAGATGTCGCATCCGACGGCAAATTACTTTCTTTTGCGCCGCCTAGCAAATGCTTCTGTACTTGGGGAAGCAGTGGATCGGTAAATGCATTTAGCGCCGTTTTACAGTCAGTTAATCCAGTCTGAGTGATTTAACTATCAACGCTTGGCAAGCAGTTGGCGGATCAGCTTTTCGAATTCAAGGATCAAAAACAGCGCGAAACTAACACCGAATATTTCCATGCCATGCACGAAGTCGACTGGACGCGTATCGAAAAATCGCTCCATGAACGGTACATACGTAAAAATGGTCTGGAGTGTGATGACGATCAGAATTGCGATCCATACTGCCCTGGAGCCGAACAATCGCCGGAACGACAGCGATGATCCGCTCAAATAGCGCACATTCAGCAAATAGAATATTTCGAGCATGACCAGCGTGTTGACGGCATAGGTGCGCGCTTCCTCCAACGTCGAGCCGTGCTGCTGGGTCCACAGAAACATGCCGTAAATGCCGATCAGGAACAGTACGGACACGAGCACGATGCGCCAGATTAGAAAAACCGACAGAATGGCTTCCTTTCTGGGCCGGGGTGGGCGCTGCATGACGTTGGGCTCGGCTGGTTCAAACGCCAGTGCCATGGCTAACGCCACGGAACTGACCATGTTTACCCAGAGGATCTGCAGCGGCGTAATCGGCAGTGTCAGGCCGGCCAGGACTGTTGCAATGATGCTGAGCGATTCGCCGCCGTTGATGGGCAGCAGGAACAGAATGGCTTTTTTCAGGTTGTCGTAGACGGTGCGGCCTTCGCGCACGGCCTGGGCAACCGAGACGAAATTGTCGTCGGCCAGCACCATTTCAGCCGCCTCCTTGGCGGCCTCGGTGCCGGTCCGGCCCATGGCGATGCCGACATCGGCCCGTTTCAGCGCCGGGGAATCGTTGACGCCGTCACCGGTCATGGCCACGACGCTGCCGGTGGCCTGCAGCGCCGTAACCAGTCGCAGCTTGTCCTCCGGCGAGGTGCGCGCGAAGACATCGACGCGCGCGGCCACGTCGATCAAGGTTGGGTCGTCGACCGCCGAGAGGTCCTGGCCGGTCATGACGTCCTTGTCGTTAGCCAGATGCAGCTGTGCGGCAATCGCGCTGGCCGTGGCAGCATGGTCGCCCGTGATCATCTTGATGTGTATGCCGGCGCTTTGGCATTCCTTGATGGCCGCAATCGCTTCCTCACGGGGCGGGTCGATCAGGCCGACCAAACCGAGCAGGACCAGGCCGCTATCAAGGTCAGAAAAATTCAGTTCGGTCTTGTCCGCCTCGACCGGTTTATAAGCAATGGCCAGTACGCGTTGCCCCTGCGAGGCGATCTCGTCTATCCAGCCGGTCCAATAGCGGGCATTAATCGGCACTTCCGCATCGCCCTCGCGCTGCAATTGGCACAGCTCGATCAGGCGCTCCGGTGCGCCTTTGGCGCTGATAAAACCATGCCCTTCGTGATCATGATTCAAGGTCGCCATGAAGCGGTGCTGGGCATCGAACGGAATCACATCGGTACGGGGATAGTTGCGATGCACTTCAACCGGATCAATATCGGCTTTGAGCCCAGCCACCAGCAGCGCGCTTTCCATCGGATCGCCGCCCGCAACCCATGAGCCGTTTTTTTGACGTAGCGCCGAATCATTGCATAAGGCGCCGACCTGCAGGGCCTTCTCGAGAGCGGGGCGTTGATCCGGTGCAACTCGGCTGCCGCCTGAGAAAAAGGCGCCCGATGGCTCATAACCTACACCACTGGTTTCGTACATCTCGGACGAGGTGACGATCGAGCGTACGGTCATCTCATTGCGGGTCAAGGTGCCGGTCTTGTCCGAGCAGATGATCGAGACGGCGCCCAAGGTTTCGACAGCCGGCAGGCGGCGGATGATGGCGTTGCGCGACGCCATGCGCTGCACACCAATAGCCAGCGTGACGGTCAGGATGGCCGGCAGGCCCTCGGGAATGGCGGCGACCGCCAGGCCGACCACGGTCATGAACATCTCGGAGGGGTCCTCGCCACGGACCAACAGGCCGAACGCGAACACGCCGCCCGCGATCAGCAGGATCGCCAGTGTCAGCCAGCGCGAAAATATCGCGATCTGCTTCAGCAGCGGCGTGGTCAGCTCCTGGATGCGCGACAGCATGCCGCTGATGCGGCCGATCTCGGTATTGCTACCGGTTTCGACGACGACGGCCTTGCCATGCCCGGCCGCGACCAGAGTGCCCGAGTAGGCCATCGAAAAGCGGTCGCCAAGGTCGGCCTGTTCCTGAATCGGATCCACCGATTTTTCTACGGCAACCGATTCGCCCGTCAATATGGCTTCCTGGATCTGCAAGCCCTTGGCAGCGATCAGGCGCAAATCGGCCGGGACTTTATCGCCCGGTTCGAGCATCACGATATCGCCCGGAACCAGATCCTTGGCCGACACGCCGGCTCGCTGGCCGTTGCGGATGACTGTCGCGCGCGGTGCCAGCATGTGCCGGATCGCATCCAGCGCCTTTTCGGCCTTGCCTTCCTGTACGAAGCCGATGATGGCGTTGAGCACGACTACAGCGGCAATAACATAGGTATCGACCCAGTGATCGAGCAGCGCCGTGACGATGCCTGCCGAAATCAGCACGTAAATCAGCAGATTATGAAATTGGGCCAGAAAGCGCAACAGAGTGCCGCGGGCTTTCGGCGGCGGCAGGCGATTGGCGCCGAACCTTCGCAGACGCTTTTGCGCATCACGGTCGGACAGGCCGTCCTGAGAGGTTTGCAGTCGCTCGATAACCTGATAAGCCGGCAGGCTATGCCAATTAATGCGTTCAAGCGATTTAGCATTTTTGTTCATATCTACCCCTTAGTGACTGGTTTTTTGCTGGCAAAAAACATCGCGCGGATTCGTTCGGGCTTAATCAGATGGAAGCACTTCACGAGCTTTGATTCATTGAGACAAGACTATGGACCGCCGGTTCTCAACGTTAGTGCAAATACCCTTTAAGTAATGAACATGAAATAAATCAGAAGCATGACTGTGATTTATTTCCTTCATCTATACTGTCGGAAGTCATGGCCGAAAAAAGCCGATCATTGAATCCGATCAGACGTTCGTCGAGTATCAGGATGCTTATTGATCTGATCGTCATGGTGCATTCAACTCTACTCGGCTCTATGAGCTACGGCTGCGACTTCTTAGTTTGAGATTTTTGAGGAGCCCCAAAAACTCTCGCCCAATTGTCACGTTTCTGATTATTTGTACAGCGTCTGCACTTCGTTGGGCCTGGCGTAGTCGACGCCGACACTGATGACGAAACTCGAAACCTCGCCGATGTTCATAGCCGATTTGACGATCTTGGACTTATGGACCATAACGGTAAAACCGGAAGTGGGATTGGGCGAAGTGGGGATATATAAGATGTAGCTGTCGTTTATGCGATTAGTCACATAAGCCGGTACCCACATGCCGTCTTTGGGATATTCCACGTAGACTATTTCACGTACTTGCGCTTCTTGAGTCGTGAAAAACTGCTGTATTAGTTTTTTTATGACTCGGTAAATGGTGCCGATAATCGGAATACGTTGGATAAGGCCTTCCAGATAATATAAAACATGCGCCCTGTCATGCTTGAGCAGTTTGCCGAAATAAGCCAGTAACGCTATGGCCACAATAAATAAAGCGACAGTCACAAGCGGATTTTCATAGCGGCCATGGACCAGCAGCACAAAATCTCTCAATAAGTGTTCGACATAGAGGATAATCTGGAACACTAAGGCGATAGGGAGAAAGCCGGCTACGCCGATCAGCACATAATCTATTAATGTTTTAAGATTGTCTTTCATGACCTTTTCCTCGTAATGGTTGAAAAGAAAACTTTTTCACCTTAATGCCATGTCTGTCAATTCTGAGCTAATATTACAATGCGAATTAAGAGCTGAATAGAAGCCGGTTCACTGCTAACGTTAAACTACTGAGGAAGACGCCACTCCCCCTCAATCCATCTAAAGTGACGCATGAACTGGCAAGACCGATTAATAACGATTTATCTCTATGTTTGCAAGCATTATCAGGACAAGCGGTGGGTTTACAGCTAAATAATGAGTAATTGCGCGGATTTAAGCTTTACCGATAATGAAGTCATCGCCGTTTACCTGTTCGGGGTGATGGACAAGCATAGAACAATCAAGGGTATTTATGACTCTGTGGATCGGCATTTGCTCCCTTGCTGGAAACCATCCAGCAAGAGCAGGCGCCCGCAAGCTTGGCTGATCGATTCCTTTCCCGTGGCCTTGGCCAAGCAGGGGCTTTGTTTTAAAGCCCGCGTGGCCAAGGGCTGGTGGACATGGACTATTGCGCCATCAAGAAGCTGTACTATTATGGTGTGCAGTGCAGGTGATCGGCAGCCGTCAAACGGGTGCATTGCCCATGCCAGAATATATCGATATGACAGGTGCCAGTGCTCATGATGGCAAGGTACTGGATCAAATTCGTCCACTTGAATGATTTGGAACGGTACGGCGACAAAACTTATCAACACGGCCCGATGCCGAAGCTGTCAGACAAGCCCAGAACCTGACTGTCTTGACACCGGTTAAAAAACAACAAGGGCTGCGCTATCTGGAGTCGCAGGATCAATGGCTGTCCACCGCAGTTTCTCGCGTTCGCCAGCCGATTGAGGCGTTATTTGCCTGGATTGAAGAAAAAAACAGGTATCGAATGTGCCAGTAAAATACGTTCTTACAATGGACTGATGGTGCACGTCTTCGGCAAACTCGCGGCGGCTCTATTTTTCTGGAATTTTTCACGGACCAGCTCTTAATTCACGTTACAATTGTAGTATTAATTTGGATCCCCCAACTTTCTATAAAGTGTGCCGCGGTCAATGCCCAAAATTTTAGCCGCTTGCACTTTATTGTCCTGAGTCATTTCCAGGATGCGACGGATATAAGCCACTTCCAATTCCGCCAATGTCATTGCCTGATTTGCGGCCTTGGTTAAAAGACTGTCATCAATCGGTAACTGAGTTGCCTGAGCCAGGTCTTCCAGCAGGATCGAATCATGCTCGGCCAAAGCAACAGCTCTTTCCAGTGTATTAGCCAATTCACGTACGTTCCCGGGCCAGGAGTAAGCGCGAATCCATCTCATGGCTTCGATGGAGATGCCATGAATTTGTCTTTTCAGTTTTGTTTGGGCACTTTGCAATAAATGATTGACTAACTGGTCCAGGTCGGCTGAGCGCTCTCTTAAGGGCGGAATATCCAAGCGGATCACATTGAGCCTGTAATAAAGGTCTGAGCGCATCAGTCCATTTTGCAGAGCTTTTTCGATGGGTTGATTAGTGGCGGCGATAATGCGGACATCGGTGGCGATTTCGCTACCGGCTCCCACAGGCCTTACCTTGCCTGTTTCAAGCACCTGCAGCAGTTTAGGCTGGATCGCCAGCGGCATTTCTGCAATTTCATCCAGAAACAGTGTGCCGCCTTTAGCTTCAACAAACAATCCCAAACGATTTTCCTTGGCATCGGTATAAGCGCCTTTGCGCACGCCAAACAATTCGCTTTCCACTAAAGTAAACGGCAATGCGGCGCAATTGACTTGAAGAAACGGACCATCGCAACGTGAGCTATGATCGTGAATAAACCGTGCCAAAGCGCCTTTGCCAACCCCGCTTTCGCCAGTCAGCAGAACGGGCAAATCGATTCGTGCTGCTCGATTGGCAAGTTGCAGGATTTTTTGCATCTTCTGACTTTCTGCAACCAGTTCTCGAGACGCTAACTTTTCATCCGGCGTTGTAATTCGCACGACCTCTCGGCGCATTTGCCGATCCCTAAAGGCGCGTTCAATGGCGGAAGTCAAGTCGTTTATGGAAAACGGTTTGGTGACAAAACCGCAGGCGCCCGCCTGCAGGCTGCGCACGCCCAGGTCAATACTGCCGAAAGCTGTAATCAACAGAACCAACTGTCCCGGTTTCCGGGCATGAATGGCTGACATCAGATCCAGGCCGCGCATCCCCGGCATTTCCACGTCGCTGATGACCAAATCAAAATGCTCGGTTTCCAGGCGCCGCAATGCGCTCTGGGGATCGATTTCACCGCTTATCCTGTAACCGCTGGCAGCGAGCACTTCCACCAAATACTCGACAACGTTGCTGTCATCATCAATGATCAGCAATTGTTTATTTCTTTGCATAGTTTGATTAGTCGGTGCCATGATAGCGTTTATCCACAGGTAAAATAACGGAAATGGTACTGCCTTGATTGAGTGAGCTTTGGGCCTTGATGCCGCCATGATGAGCTATGACAATACTGCGGGCAACGGCGAGTCCAAGCCCCACACCGCCTTGTCCATGACGCGTAGTAAAAAATGGATCAAATAAGTGTTCTAGTGTTTCCGGAGTCATGCCGCAGCCGTTGTCCCTGACGATGACCTGCACTGCTTCGACAGTTTCACTACTATAAGAACTAGAGCTAAATTGGTGTGGCTGGATAAGCACATCGATTTGCCCTCCCGGATCGGTCGCAGACAAGGCATTTGTAATCAGGTTTAAGACAATCTGCTGGATGCCGTCACTATCAGCGTAAATCAACGGCAGGTCTGCTGTGGCTTCGAAGTTGAGGCTGACCTGTTTTTTATGAGCTTCGTATTCTAATAGATTCAGCACTGCGCTTATAGGCTCACACAGATCAATATAATTGTAATGTGGGGGGCGACGACGGGTAAACTCAAGCAATTGCTGAACGATATGGGTTATACGTTCGGATTGGGAGACCAGTATCCGTGCATGACGAATAACTTCTTCGGATTGATCTGGACGGAGCAACAGTTGTTCGGCGCGGCCTTTTAACACTTGCAGCGGCGAGCCGATTTCATGTGCCAGACCGGCTGATAACTGGCCTATGGTGATCAGTTTATCCGCTTCCTGAAAGGCCGCTTGAACCTGACGACGCGATTGCGCTTCCTCTTTAAGTTCTTGTCGAGCACTGGCCAGTTCTGCCGCCATGGTATTGAATGTTTTCAACAGGACGCCAATTTCATCTTCCTGATTACCAAGGGGGAGTGGCGAGAAGTTTCCATCTCGTATTTGTTTCATGCCGTTCTCCAGCCTTCTCAAAGGCCAACCGATATAAACCAAATAGATAAATCCGCTGAGCGGTGCGGCAATCAAAATAAAAGCAAGCGTGGAAAACGCCAGGTTGCGCTTAGTCACTTCAAGGTCGCGGCGCATTTCGCGCAAAGCACGTATAAAGACCAGTTTGCCGACCTTTTCTCCTTGCATATTCTGTAAGGGCAGAAGCAGAGTAATGTATTCGGGAACCTTTTCCGGATAAAAAAACTGATTACTCTCATCGTTTTTCAAGGCGACATGCAATCTTTCCTGGAAATCGCTTGCGTAGGAGTTGCTGAGAGGCTCCGGAAAAACCCTGCCGGTTTTATCATAAACCCGTAATTTCAGGTCCGGCTCAACATGCTCAAGCCCTTTCAGCAGTTCTGTGATATCAGCAAACTGCTTATCCCGCATGGCATTTTCAATGGCGATTTGCAGACTCTTGCCGAGTAATTTCGTTTGTAGTCTGGTAACACGAGTTAGATCTTTTTGCTCAATCGAAAGATGATGAAATCCATAACCGATAAATATCAGCAAGCCAATGGATGTTAAAGACAAGGTAAGCTTTGTAGAAATGCGCATGAAAATGAACTGTTGAAATATTCCACAGCATTGTACTTTATCGCAACACTCGTGCTTGCTGCAATCACTTTTAAGTATCGGAGACAGCGACTATTAAAGTGAATTGTATTCATCGATTAAAAATATTTGTTAAATAAATTCATATGGTTGAATTCTATTTGCGCTGACATAACGAAACGTGCCCTAATTTTTGTTTGATTGGCACAGTTTTTGATTAATTTGTATGATCTTCACCAGATACATACAAAATAATGCTCGAATATTTATCTATTATCTTTATTTCAGTTCTGTTGCTTACCGGTTGTAAAACGCCAGCTACTGAAGAAAAAGATCACAGACAGTCGCTAGCCGCTTCAACAGACAGTGCTCATTCCTCCCAAAATGAATCATCCGGCTTGCAAAACATCGGCAAGCGGAAAGAAATTTCGATTCCGCTAGAGTCTCGTCCCTACATAACGGTGGCAGCCGTCGCTCCGCAAGCTTTTACCGCCAAGGTGCAAGCTCCGGCCCGGGTGGAGTTTCGTTCCAAGGCATTATCGACAGTAGGCGCTGTCGTCGCTGGTCGCCTCGGCAAGATCAACGTACAAGTCGGAGATCGTGTTAAGGCGGGCACTGCCTTGGCGACCTTGGACAGCTCTGAAGCGGCGCAAATGCGCGCTGATCTTGCCCATGCAAAAGCAGAACTGCAACGGGCGGAGGACCGCGCCAGGCGTCAGGTCATCATGCAAAAAAGCGGCGTTGGCCTGGAAGTCGAGCGCGCTGAAGCGGAAATTCAGCTGCGACAGGCGCGAGCGGACTATGAGCGCAGTGCGCAAGCGATGCAACTGCTCGGCAGCGGCGCAGGCCAATCCATCGTTTTACGGGCTCCGGTTGACGGGGTGGTATTGCGGGTCAATGCCTCAATAGGGGCCGCCGTGGAAGCGGGCGCTGTGCTGTTTGAGCTAGGAGAACCTGGAGCATTGTGGGTTGTGGCGGATGTGTTCGACAGCGATTTGCCGCTGATAGAAAAAGGGGTCAAGGTCATGGTGCAGACAAGCGCACAGTCTGGCCAGGTATCCGGCCGTGTTGCCGCTGTCAGCGCCGCCATGCAGGCCGACCTGCGCCGCGGTGCGGTTTATATCGAGCTCGATGATGCCAATTCAATCCTCAAACCCGGCATGTTTGCCAGAGCGTCGATAGAGGCGGCAGGGCCTCATCGGATTGTACTGCCGACCACGGCCGTACTGATCAAAGATCAACAACAAACAGTGGTTTATGTGGAAACGGCCGAAGGCATGTTCGAGCCGCGCAATGTAACTGTCGGGCAGGCGCGGGACGGCCGGGTTCCGGTGCTTGAAGGAATCGGCGAGGGCGAGCGGGTAGTGACATCAGGTACGCTGCTGCTTGATTCTGCAGCAGCCATGTTGTTGTAGGAGACAGTCGCCATGTTGCGTCCCTTGATCGAACACTGCGTGCACAGACGCCTTGCCGTTATTGTAACGGCGCTGGTGATTACTGTTTTTGGCATACACGCTTTTTTGGAAACGCCCATTGAGGCTTACCCGGATGTGACCAATACCCAGGTGACTGTGATCACTTTGATGCCCGGCTATGCGCCGGAAGAAGTCGAGCGGCAAGTGACGGTGCCCCTGGAACGGGTGCTGAACGGTACGCCGGACATGATTCAAATGCGCAGCCAGAGTCTGTTCGGCTTGTCCCTGATCACCATTACTTTTGAAGATCATGTCGACAGTTTCCATTCACGGACGGAAATTTCCCAACGTATTTCCGGCGCCGAATTGCCGGAGATGGTAACGCCGGTATTGGCGCCCGATTACACGCCTTTGGGCGAGATTTATAAATTCACGCTGGTCAGCGATCGCCATTCGCTTTACGAACTGCGCTCAGAAATGGAATGGAACGTTTCGCGCACCCTGCGCCAGATACCCGGCGTTGCCGATGTGCTGACCTTTGGCGGCTATTACAAGGAAATCCATATCGAAATCGACCCGGCCCGCGTTGAATCGCTGGGCCTGACGCTGGAGGAAGTGGGCAAGGCCGTTGAAAGATCCAACCGCAACGTCGGCGCAGGTTTTCTCAGTTACGGCGATCAGGAAATGATCGTGCGCGGCATAGGAAATCTGCTCTCGCCGGAGGACATCAAAAAAATCGTGCTGAAAAACAAGGACGGTACGCCCGTCACGGTGGGCGATGCGGCGCGTCTGGTCCAGGCTTACACGCCGCGCAGAGGGACTGTGGGCTTGGATGAAAAGAAGGACGTGGTTGAAGGCATGGTTCTGCTGCGGCGCGGCCAGAATCCTTCGCGGGTACTCGATGCCCTGCACAGCAAGGTGGATGAGCTGAATGCGCGCATCCTGCCGACCGGCATGCGCATAGAGCCGTTTCTCGATCGCGCTGATCTGGTGAGCAGCACCCTGCATACCGTTTTTGACAATTTGCTGCACGGCTTCATTCTGGTCGTGGGCGTTGTCTGGCTGTTTTTGCGCAGCATCCGCGGTTCGCTGATTGTCGCGACCGTGATTCCATTGTCCCTGTTGGTCGCTTTCCTGGGGCTTTACCAGTTGGGTATGCCGGCCAACCTGATCTCTATGGGCGCGATTGATTTCGGCATCATTCTGGATGGCGCCGTGGTGTTGATTGAAAACGTCATTCACCAGGCTTCGCACCGCAAACCGCAGACGCGCCGGGAGATGCTGCATTTGATCGCCGATGCGGCTGTCGATGTTGCCAAGCCGGCGTTTTTCGCGATGCTGATCATTATCGCCGCCTTGATTCCGGTGTTTACGCTGGAGCGGGTGGAAGGGCGGATATTCAGGCCGCTGGCGATGACTTACAGCTTCGCCTTGTCCGGCGGTCTGATATTTGCGCTGTTTCTAGTGCCGGCGCTGTGCGCGACGTTTATCCAGCCTAAACACGCTTTGATTGAAGAGCCCCGCTTTTTGGAGCGGCTGCGGCAGCGGTATGCGCGGCTGCTGGATTACGCGTTGCGCCAACGGAGCGTGGTGCTGTCGGCGGCCGGCGGATTGTTGCTGGCCGGGGCTATTGCGGGCACTGGGCTGGGTACGGAATTTTTACCGGAACTGGACGAGGGCGATATCCATGTCTTCGTTGAGATGCCGGCGAGCGTTTCGCTGGAAAAAGGCCAGGAAATCTTGCTGGATATGCGCCGCCGGCTGCTGCAGTTTCCCGAAGTCAAGGGCATCCTGAGTCAGCAGGGCCGCTCCGAGGACGGGACGGACAACGAAGGCGTCAACATGAGTGAAACCTTCGTCCATCTCAAACATCATGAGCAATGGCGGGAAGGCTGGGACAAGGAAAAGCTGGTCGATGCCATGCGCACCTCGCTGGAGGAAATACCCGGCGTGCGGTTTAACTTCTCGCAACCGATTAAAGACAACGTCGAAGAAGCGGTCAGCGGCGTGCGCGGCAAAGTGGTGCTGAAAATCTACGGTCCCGACCTTGAAATAATGCGCAGCGCACTGGAAGACGTCAAATCTGTATTGGCCGATATTTCCGGCGTCATTGATCTGGATCTTTACCGGGAATCGCGCGTGCCGCAGCTGCAGGTCAACCTGGACCGTTCTGCACTGGCCCGCAACGGCTTTGATATAGACAGCGCGCAGAACACCATTGAAATCGGCATGGCCGGCAAGGTGGTCTCGGAACTGTGGCAGGCCGAGCGGCCTGTGCCTGTGCGGCTGATACTGCCGGCAACCGAGCGGGGCGACGCGGAAAAAATCGGCAGCCTCAACATTGCCAGTCCATCGGGCGCCTATATACCTCTGCATGATCTGGCCGCTATCGAAGTCGCGCGCGGACGGACTTCTATTGAGCGCGAAGCCAACAGCCGTTATATGGCGCTCAAGTTCAATGTTGAAGGCCGCGATTTGGGCTCGGTTGTCCATGAAGCGATGGATCTAGTCTCAACAAAAGTCAAAGTGCCGGAAGGGCATTTCCTGGTCTGGGGCGGCGAGTTTGAAAATCAGCAGCGCGCTATGGCGCGGCTCGGCGTGGTGGTGCCTATCGCGGTGCTGATCGTGCTGGGCTTGCTGTACAGCGCACTGCAATCGGCGCGCAGCGCGGCGGCGATATTGATTGTAACGCCGTTTGCGATGACCGGCGGCGTGTTCGCCTTATTGCTGACCGGCATCCCGCTGTCGGTCAGTGCCGCGATCGGCTTTATTGCCTTGCTGGGACAGGTCTGTTTAATGGGCTTGCTGGTGATCAGTGCGACAGAAGAAATGCGGCGTGGGGGCGCCGAGTTGATGTCAGCGGTCAGGGAAGGGGCAATACTGCGTTTGCGCCCGGTCTTGATGGCCTCATTGCTGGCTTTGCTGGGCTTGTTGCCGATGGCGCTGTCCACCAGCATCGGCAGTGAAACGCAACGCCCGTTTGCGGTCGTGATTGTCGGCGGCATGTTGACCACGTTCCTGGTGGCCATGTTCGTATTGCCGGTTATCTACACGCTAGTGACTTCAAAACAGATGTTAACGCCTGAAGAGGCCGACGAATTATTAAATAAACAATAAGAATGAAGAAGTATTATTTAAACATGAAAACAATCAGGGCACAGGCCAGGGTGGGTGCGGTGCTCGTGATGCTGTTGAACAGTCCGTTCGCTTTTTCTGAAGAGCCGGCGACAAATCAGGGCTTGCCTAATGTAGTGTCTATTCGCCAGTTGTTGCAGGTGGTCAGGGAAAAAAGCCCGCGCTATGCGGTTGCGCGCAGCCAGATTGAGGCGGCGCAAGCCGAAGTTGTAGCGGCAAGCGTGCTGCCCAATCCCAAAATCAGCTATGGTCGTTACGATCAGGCGGGCGGGCAAAGGAATACCCAGTTCGATGGGCCCTCGCAACAGAACATTACCGTCGAGGTACCTATGCTGCTGGCCGGCCAGCGCGGTGCGCGCAGGGAATCTGCGGAAAGGCAGGTCGAGGTTACCGAAGCCAATGTCGAAGCCGAATACAATCGCCTGATCCGCGAAACCTGGCGGCTGTTTGTGCAATTGCTGACTGGGCAGCAACGTTTGGCGGTATTGGAAGAAGCTGATCAGGAGCTGGAACGGATGCAGAACATCATTACCGGTAAAGAAAATGCCGGCACTGCCAGCCGTTACGACGTCATGCGCATCACTCAGGAGGTCCTGAACCTGAAAGCGAAGCTGGAAAGCGCGCGTACCGATAATGCCAGCACGGCGGGCGAACTCGGCGTGTTATTGGGATTTCCGAATTGGAAACCGCAGGCCGAAGGCGTACTGAAACCGATAGGCATAAAAGCCGATGTCGATACGCTTTGGTCACAGGCCGAGCAGGCCAATCCTGAACTGGAAAGCGCGCGCAGGGAGATTATTGCCGCCGATTCAGGACTTGAACGGGCCAAGCGTGAACGATGGCCCATTCCCTCACTGATGCTCGGCACGGCTTTTACCGACCAGCCCTATGGGAATGCGGTTTTTTCGGGCCTGTCTGTGGATGTGCCGCTATTCGACCGAGGACAAGGCGGCATGGCCCGGGCCTCGGCCGAAAAGCATGCGGCGCTGCTCAAGCGGGAACTGCTTTTGTCTTCAACGCGCCAGGAACTGGAACGCGCTGTCGAGGTGGTCGCCAGTCGTAGGGCAACACTGGCCAAATTCGAGCGCGATGTCGTCGCGCCACTGCCGACTCTAAAGCAGATGGCTGAAGATGCTTATCGTCTGGGACGATCCGGCCTTCTGGAACTGCTGGATTCTTCGCGCTCCAACACTGAAATCAGACTGAATCATCTTGAACTGTTGACGGCTGAAATTCAGGCCGAGCTCGACGCCATGATGGCTTCTGGGCAATTGGCGGCTGCCTTTGAAGATTTGAAGTAAACCCAGAAGCATTGGCCGGCTGGTGATAATAAAGCTGAAGCAGTTCCGAAAAATCAACAGACTGTTCCTGCAAGGGCAATTGAGCGCTGGGTTAGTTACTTCAAATTTTCCAGGATGTTGTTGGACTTATTCGGGCGGCTGCCACTTACTACTCTCTCACTTGGCAAAAAATATGCACTTAAATTCATTCGATTATTTCAGAGGTCTGGCCATTATGTTTATCGTTGCCGGCCATTCTTGTGTCTACTGGGGCTTGGAAACGTTTTATGAAAAAGTGTTTGCCAACTTAGTAACAGGCGGCACCACTTTTTTTGTTTTTATTTCCGGTTTCTTTTTTCATCATGTTTTTTACTTCAAATTTCAATATAAACAATTCATATTGAAAAAAGTGAAATATGTTTTATTGCCGTATACCTTATTCACTCTAACCGGCATTATATGTTTTGTTTTTTATTTGGATCGCCCGCCTTATGCTGAAGTTTTTATCACTGATCATTTAAATAACTGGCATCAATATATAAAACTGTTCATTCAGTACTGGTGGATGGGAAGTATCTTGGATGCTTATTGGTATATACCTTTCATAATGATTATTTTTGCTCTCTCCCCACTATTCATTAAGCAGATACAGTTGCCTATGAAGACTCAGGTAGGGCTGTTTATTTTTCTATTAGGCATTTCCAGCTTGATTCATCGCCCATCTTATAATTTATCGCACCTGCATTCCGTGATTTATTTTATTCCTGTTTACATGTTGGGCATTATCTGCTCTATAGAAAGAGCTCGAGTATTTAAGTTTTTGGAAGGAAAGAGCTTGGTTTTGGGATTCTCTGTTGTTTTGATATCAGTGGCACAAATTCTGATCTATGATAAATATGGAAATTTTCATAAGGAAACGATGTTTTCTTATGAGGGGATTGATTTAATGATTATCCAGAAAATACTGATGTGTTTTTTTCTGTTATCGGTAACACAGAAATTTGATCATAAAAACATACCTTTTTTAAAGTATATATCAGCGGCGAGTTTTGCCATTTATTTCCTGCATCCCTGGATACTTTATTCTTTTGATTATTTATCAGTTTTTCAACGCTACAATTTCCTTCCGGGATTTTTGGGCTTCGTGATCACGGTACCCTTGGTCATAGCGATAAGCTTGTCTATAGCCATAATATTTAAAAGAGTTTCTCTTAATAACAGCCGTTTTATTATCGGCTGGTAAGGCTATGCATAGAACTCGGGGAAAAGTGAATAACAAGCTGTCCATGTATCACATCAGGCATTAATCTTAAATGCATATAAAATCGAAGCCGCGAATAAAAACATCAGCCAGGCCGCCGCTGCCGTAACCGAGCGGTTGCGGGCAAGCACGACAGCATAAATCGCCTTCAGCAGATTATTACTGCCGCTGGCCAATATCACGGCGGAAACAATGGCCGAAGCGGATACGGTGAATTCGCCGCTCAGCAGCGACAGAATAAAAGGATCGATATCGGTAAAACCGACAACGATAGCCAGAAAATTCAGCCCGCGGCCGCCATAGTTGCTGGTTACGTATTGCGTGATGGCGGCAAACATCATAAACGACAATGCGAACACAATGGCAGTCGATAACTCCAGCGGATGCTCAATAGTGCCCGCAGCGGAGGGCTGCGATAAATCATCCTTGAAGCGGAACAAGGCGAAAACGGTGCAGATAGACAACAGAATGGCTGCAAGAAACGGAGCCAGCAGGCGCTGGCCGGCAGCAGGGGCAAAAAGAAAAATAATGGCCAGCAGCCGGATATACATCATGGCCGTTGCCATAATCAGCGCCGATGAGACAAAGGGAGCGGCCTCCGCCAGATGATGAGCGCGGCGTCCGATAACAACGGTGGCGACGGTGCTGGAATAAAGACCGCTCAAAATACCGGTTATCATCAGGCTGCGGCTCTTGAAAAAATAAGTATTGATCAGGTAGCTTAAGTAAGAGAATCCGGACACGATGATCACCGCCAGCCAGACTTTGTCATAAGTAACGGGCATCATCGGCGCGATGGGCTCGTTGGGCAGCAGCGGCAGAATGACGCCGGAAATGATCAGGAATTTGGCCAGCGTTACGATTTCCTCATTGGCCAGTTTATCGGAAATACGATGGATCAACGGCTTCTCGCCGAGCATTAAAATCAGCAAGACGATAAAAAGTATCAGAAACCAGCTGGGGAAAAGGCTGACGATAGGCCCTGTCAGATAAATCAGCAGCGCAAGCAAAGCACTGAACAGCGACAGCATCCCTTTCAAGGATAACCGCCAGTAATAGATCAGCAGCATGCTTCCGAGCAGAAGCAGGCCGTAGCCGAACAAAACATGCGTAGCATCGATGGTATACAGAATGAATCCCAACAAGCCGATCAGAACAAAAGTTCGTGTGCTGCCAAAATGGAATTTATACTGATTCATGCGCTGATAACGGCGAAATTCCAGGCCGACTACAAAAGAGAATGCCACAGTCAGGGCAAACTCAATCAAGAGGGGAGGAATGGTGTCTGGAAATTCCATGATCTGATCCTTGAGCAGCTATTGCGGTCAAGATGGTACCGGGTCTTGAAATATTGGACTCCGATTGACAGGCATCTATCACCGGACATTTTTTTATTTCCATATTGCTCTTTATGAGATTTAATAACGCATCTGTTCATTTGCGCCTTGACGATAAAGAGAAGGGTATTGACTTAAGTACATTTACTAATTATGTTGCGCGCACAAATGCGATATAAGTACCGCCACTCGAACGTAAGTACCTCAGAGTCTTCAGTTACGTTATGTTTATATCGCATTGAGTCATTGCCTCAGACTGCAATGATCGGCTCCTGGTCGAGTAACATTTTTAACATGATGTTTGTATAATTTTGCGTTTCAAGCATTGTTGCAGACACTGAATAACAATTTTTTTATGGTCGATTGAAAAATGAATATGAAAGCATCTCAAGCTGAATCAGATAAAGCTCTTTTAGAGGACGCCGCCCAGGATCAATCTGCGCCGGAACCCGAGGCTAGTAGCGACGCCAAAGGTGAAATTGACCTTGATATCGAAGATTTCGATTTAAGTGAAGATTACATCATGATGCCGGCAGAAAATGACAAGGTAGCCAAGAAGATGGCCGCGCGAAGAAAAATTGAAATGTATTGGGAGAAAAAAAGATTGAAAGAACAGCTAGGCGAGTTTGATGATTTTGACCTTGATTTCGATTTTTAACCGTTACTGCATAAAGCAAATTAACTTAGTCTGCCCCTGAACATTAAAAACGAAATTTTCGATGCCTTGCAAATTTCCCTGATCAAGGGAAATTACTTTCCATAATCAAGTCACTTTGAAATTGCATTTCTCATCAGCCGGTTTTTGAATTGTTTCTCTCCATCAAAATCTATTGAACCTAAGATAACCGCATAAGTAGTCATTCGAATTATGTGGCTTTCAATAATGCGGTATAAGCGTCTTTGTTATTTCAGATTTCGATAGCCGGTACATAAGCCGCGCCATTCTTGTCAAGATACAGCTTAAAATGACCTGGATGGCGCGTATTCCCTCTCAACAAGGGCTGCTGGCAGGACGCTATGAACCGACATTGGCGGTTGCATTGATGAGTAAAATAGCGAGGGCATGACGATGAGAGAGATGCAGCAAATGCTGTCGGATATTGAATGGGAGGTCAAGCTAACCCGCAATATGATCGGTAAGGCAGCATTGAGCGATCGTGTCATGGCCGCCATAAGGCATGTGCCAAGGCACAAATTCATACCCGATGCCTTGCGCGAGTACGCCTACCAGAATGGCCCCGTACCGATAGGTTTTGGGCAGACGATATCACAGCCCTACATTGTCGCTTTGATGAGCGATTTGTTGAATACCAAGCCCTCCGATGTTGTGCTGGAAATTGGTACAGGCTCGGGCTATCAGGCTGCGATTCTTTCCGAATTGGTCAGGCAGGTCTACAGCATTGAAGTCATTGAGGATCTGGCGACAATGGCGCGCGCCCATCTGCGTGAGTTGGGCTATAGCAACGTAGAGATCCGGGCCGGCGACGGAAACCTGGGCTGGCCGGAGCATGCGCCTTATGACGGCATCATAGTCACCGCCGCGGCGCCGCATATCCCTCAAGCCCTGATTGATCAATTGCGAACAGGCGCCCGTTTGGTCATCCCTTTGGGCCAGCCTTACAGCGCTCAGGAGCTGATGGTCGTGGAGAAAAAACCGGATGGGGAAATCGAAACTCGGGAAATTCTTGATGTCGCGTTCGTACCGTTAGTCGAAGTGCCGCGTTCTGGCGCGTCCCATAAATCAGACAGACAAAATCCAATGTAGGGTACGAGGCTGTGAAAGTATTCAAAATTTTTCTCTTTGACGTCTATATGCTGTTATATGCAAATATAAAATGCACAATATATTGTGGTTAAAATTTTAAAAAACGAATACTTTCACAGTCTCGTACGTATCACGTACCATTTTCAAAGTTTTTCGATGAACCAAACTTCAAAAGGTGCGCGATACGTATCTACAGAGCTGCGGTTCTTTATTGGACATGTTTATGCCAGCTCGGCATGGCGATGATGCAGTTCGGCGTCAGCCCGGCCTTTTTCAGGACGTCAATCGTCGCGACCACTTTATTTCGACTCATATCGATGACGCTGACAGAGCCATCGTCCATCTCCGGAAGATTGATGAAGCTGTTTTGGACGAAGGCGTAGCGGTTATCAGGCGAAAAGACGAAGTGGTGGGCGCCTCCTGCGGTCGGAATGGTCGCAAGGAGCTTCGGCTCGTAAGGCTCGGCGATGTCGAAGATATTGAAAGCGCCCGGCTTGGCCGTGGTGACGAAAAGACGGTCGCCTTTGTCATTGAAGCCCATTTCCAACGGCAGGCTTTGGCCGGTGCCGACAAAATCGAATACCTGATGAAAAGCGAAATCTCTGGATTGAGGACGCCAGGTCGCGGTCCAGAGCGTGCCGCCGTACATATTGTCGATGTAGGCCATCGGAGGATTTTGATCCGGCGCAAAGAGAATCTCAACGGGCGCTTCTCCCGAAGGTGACGGCTTGGTCGAGAGTTTATGCGTGGAAAGAATTTTCTGTGTCGATGTCTCGATGACCGTAACGGTCTCGCCAGCGTCTTTGGGGTCGTTCGGGTTTACCGTGCTGGTGACGAATAGCCGGTCCAGCTCGTCGTTCAGCATGATGCCGTGCGGATATTTGATGAATTTATCGGTGGAGTCGCCGCTGTCGACGGTTGCTATGGGTTTGTCGGTCTGGGCGTCACCCACGATAATGTTGCTGGAGCCCATGCAGCTCAGGAACCAGCGCTTCTTGTCGGCCGAGAAGGTGAGGTCCTCCCCGACCTTGCAGTCCGGAACCGGCACGATCGTTTTCGAATCGGGAAATTTCGCTACGTCATAGATGTAGAGTTCGGAGCGTCCGAGCGAAGTGACATAAGCCTTGGTCATATCCCTGTTGTAAAAGATATGGTGCGCCACGAAATCCGGGGGCAGCGGGGTATCTTTGATAATCTTGTTAAAGTTCGGCGAATTCGGGTCGACGTCTATGACGGCAATACCTTCGTGCCGGTTTGGCCGGCCAACCTTGCTCTCGTAATTGAGCAGCGCCAGCAATTCCGCGCTTGCGGTGACGGGGACACTTAGCGCCATTGCGCATAGAGTAAATATCTTAAAGGCGTGGTTCATAGATTTTTCTCCAGTGTTCTATCCGGTTAGCGGGCAGGCTGGGGTTGCTAAACCCGGCATTTCGAAGCCGTCCTGAAATTTAGCAAGCTATCAAATTGACATATTGCGCGGGATTTCGTTTCCCTTTCATCGCATCCGTTAATACGTAAATGTGTGCAAATTTTGATGGCGCAATCCTTTGCCGGGAGTGGGGCACAAAAAATATTTTTAATCTGCAGTTGAAAATTAGCTTCCCCGATACTATATCTTTTACATGATCAAGCAGAATTGCATTAATCATTGCTCTCCTTAGACCTATCTATTGAGCCCCTTAACCGGGGCTTTTTTTTGCCTTTTACAGTGATGGCAATTATGTGCGGCAGAAGCTGCACAATCAGGGGCACCGCGCAGAGCCCATTGTCGGAAAAAAGTGAGATAGGGTGCGATTGCCTTTTTGGAAAAGGCTGAGTGTCGTCAAAGAGCCTTCCCCATGATAGAATCCGTTAGGGTGCCTGATGTGCTATTTTGTTAAGTAGGCTGCAGGCCACCTCGTTTAGCTTCTTCTGAAGCGTTATTGGCGTGGTGTTCATTAACTCAAAGAGTTAAACAAGGATCGCCCGTTTTTTATAAATAATCGAGTTTAGTCTGAAAGCAATGTTAATTGCTTGATATTCAGAATCGATCAATGGAATAAACAAGGAAAATAAAAATGAATCGAGTCATTGGAATAGCTGGAACATGCTTGTTATTAACTGCCTGTGGGGGGCAAGGCTTACCCGGAGTCCAAGTGGGCAACATCGGCGGCGTTAATGTCGATGCCGCCATGGGGGCGGTGTCCGATCTGGGGAAGGCTGCAACTTTGACGGAGGAAGAAGTGAAAGAATCTTCCCGGCAAATGCGGTTGTATGAAGAACAATCCAAGGAAACAGTCGCGCCTGCATCGAGCGAGTATGCGCAGAGGCTCGCCAAATTGACCGACAAATTCCGCAAGTATGATGGCCTGGATATCAACTTCAAGGCTTATCTCAGCGACAGCGTTAATGCCAATGCGACGGCAGACGGCTCGGTGCGTGTCTACAGTGCGCTGATGGATCTGATGACTGACGAAGAGTTGCTGTTTGTTATTGGTCATGAAATAGGTCATGTCAAAAACGGCCACGCCGCAAAAGAAATGCGTACCGCCCTGGCTCTAAGCGCTGCCCGCAAAGGCGCGGCCGCGAGCGGAACAGCCGTCGGCTCTCTTGTTTCCTCCGAATTGGGCGGGCTGTTGGAATCTGTCCTGAACGCTCAATACTCCCAGAGCCAGGAAACGGATTCGGACGACTACGGGTTGCAGTTCATGCGTAAAACAGGCGGCGATCTGAGAGCCGCAGAGAGTGCGCTGCGCAAGCTGGCCGAATTGAGCGGAGGTCAGCATTCCATTCTGTCTTCTCATCCTGAACCTGGCCAGCGCGCCGATCGTATGGCGCAACTCGCCAAGCAGGAGTAAATGTAATAACACTGTAGGCTGGGGTGCTAAATCCAGCGTTTCGGAGCCGCCAAAGCCGGGTTTCCGCTAAGGCTCCGACCCAGCCTACACATTTTGCAGGTTTCTTAATGTCCGTTTCAAAGTTGCCGGCAAAGCAGATATGAACAGATTCTCAATCCTTTGTTGCGTAATGCTTGCTTGTACGGCCTTTTCGTCTCTGGCAGCCGTGCCGGAGATCGATCTTTCGGTAAAAATTAATCCGGACATAAATGAGTTCTCTGCCGAGGCCGAGCTTAAATTAGAGGCCAGCGAAAAGTATGTATTCGGGCTTGCTCCCGGATTGGAGCTTGATTCCGCCGAAGCGGATGAGGTTGCGGCGCTTGCGCGCAACATCGGGAGTGCCAATCAGCCGCGCTTTGAGCTTACGCTGCCCAGGCAATTTTCGGCGCATAAATTGAAGATCCGCTATCACGGACGCCTCCTGAAACTGAATTCTCAGGAATATCGCGATGCACTCGCACCATTATTACCAGTGGCTTCGAAGGAGGGCAGTTATTTGCCGGCCGGGAGCGGTTGGTATCCGGAGCCGGGAGCGTTTTTCAGTTATAAGCTTGCCGTCCAGACTCCTGCAGGCCAGATAGCGGTGGCGCCCGGCACCCCAAGCCGCGAGGCGTTAAAGGGAGATAGCCGCACAGCCCTGTTCACCATGGATCACCCGGTTGAAGGCATCGATCTCATGATCGGGCCTTACGCCCTGAAGGAGCGTGTCGTTTCGACCGATACCGCTCCTATTGCTTTGCGAACCTATTTTCATCCCGATATCGCCGAACTCGCGGATGGTTATCTTGATGCGTCAAAGAACTATCTGCAGCGTTATGCAAGCCAGATCGGCGCGTATCCCTACAGCCATTTCAGCATCGTTTCCAGTCCATTGCCGGCAGGGCTTGGCATGCAGTCACTGACTTATCTCGGGCGCGATGTGCTCAAACTGCCGTTCATCAAGGCGACTTCGCTGGGCCATGAGGTTCTGCATAACTGGTGGGGCAATGGCGTGTTCGTCGATCCTGTCGATGGCAACTGGTCGGAAGGCCTTACGACTTTTATGGCCGACTATGCCTTTAAAGAGGATGCAGGTTCCGAAGCGGCGAAGGATATGCGCTACGGCTGGCTGCGGGACAGACAGGCGATCCCGGCCGGCGAAGAGCGGCCGTTGTCCGCCTTTCAATCCCGGCATTATGTCGCCTCGGCAAATGTCGGTTACGGCAAGGCGGCCATGCTGTTTCTTGCTCTGCGGGACCGGATCGGCCAAGAGAGCTTTTATGCGGCCCTGCGCCAATTCTGGCTTCAGCATCGGTTTAAAGCGGCCGGCTTTAAGGACCTGAGGCAGGCGTTTGAAAAGAGTTCGGGCGAAGATCTGTCAGGCTTTTTTGCGCAGTGGCTTGAGCAGACCGGCGCCTCTTTGTATTCATTGGACTCGGCGTTTTTTGACGGGAAAGCATTACATCTGGCTATCGGCCAGACGTTGCCGGAAAATAAAGTGCGCCTTCCTGTGCGGGTTTATTCCGCCAAATCGCATGAAGACTTTTCTCTGGACCTCAGCGGCCAGGTATTTAAAGCGACCCTGACGCCTGAAGCGGAGTCGCTCGCGCTGTCAATCGATCCTGAATTCACGGTTTGGCGCGCCCTCGCCCCGGAAGAATCCCCGCCTATTCTCCGGGATGTTGTTGCAAGCAGGCATCTGGCCTTGCTGGCCCTGAACGATAAACTGGCGGCGGCCGCGCTGTCATTTACAAAAGCCTTCGCTGAAGGCGAGGTAGAAAAAGTATCGGAACAGCAGGCAACGCAGGACAAGTTTGTCATCGTTTTGGGCGGGTCACAAGAAGTCGATGCCTGGCTGTCGCGCAGCAAACTGCCTCCACGGCCAGCCGTTGTTTCCGGAGGCGACATTCAGGTGTGGATGGTCAATCATCCCGCCAGGCATGTTCTCGCGGTTTCAGTTCATGATCAGGATGAAAAAGCTCGCTCTTCGCTTGAGATTGCCGGCAAACGGCTGCCCCATCTCGCACGCTATTCCTGGCTAACCTTTGAGCAAGGGAAAACCAGGCTTCGGGGGACCTGGCCGACAGAGCCGCCGCGCTATTTGATTAAAAGATAACGGCGCACAAAGTTTGTCAGGCAGCGCTATCCGGATGAGATTGAAGTAGCGCATAGGATGCGAAAAGGACAGCTGATAGAATGTGCCGGCTTGCAAGCGGTTTATGCCTTAAGCACGACAGCTTGCCCGTAAGATAAGCGTGACTTGAACCCATTCAATATTTGCGACAGAACCCCAAAACGCCGTGAAAACCATGCATTCGACTCTAAAACACGCCCATACCCCCTACGATAGCTGGCACTCAATTTCAATTTCCTTATACATGACGCTGGTAGGCTATGGCGTCCTGGTCGCCATTCCTGTTATCAGCACTGCCCGGGTGCATTTACTCGGTTTTTCTGAAGTTGAAGTAGGATGGCTCGCAAGCGCCGACCTTGGAGGATTGGCGGCCGGCGCGGCGCTTGCTTCGTTTTTCATGGCGAACGCAAACCGGCGCGTTCTGGCTTTAATCGGCGCGGCCTTGGCGATCTTGGGCAATTTATTGTGTACGCGCTACACGCATTTCGAGCCGGTGCTTTATTTGAGAATCCTGGCCGGCATCGGCAGCGGCATATATACGTCGGTCGCAGTCGCCAATCTGGGCGCTACATCAAAGCCGGCTCGCGCTTATAACATGATGCTGTTCGCATTTGCCTTTTCCCAGGCGCTGGAACTCCAGGTTTTGCCGCAATTATCCATGAACGGGATTCACTACGTATTTGTAGGCGGATTTATGGCGGGGCTTTTAGGCTTGCGGTGGATTCCTGTTCATGCAGAAGACAAACCCTTGGATGTCGAAGTGGATGTCGAGGAAAGCAGCGGCCGCCGTCATTTCGAGCATCGTCATGTCCCTGCCTACATCGTCTGGCTTTGCCTGGCCGCGATCTTCCTCACCTATATCAACATCGGAGGCTACTGGACCTATATTGAACTGGCGGCCCGCGATGCTGCGATAGCCGACGAACTCATCAGCAGATTATTGGTATGGGGTTCATTGTGCAGTGTAGCGGGCTGTCTGCTGGCTACCTTGATAAGCAACCGCTTTGGACTGGCTCGTCCTTTGCTGATGGCGCTTTTGGCAATGACTGCAATCGTGGGCATGCTGCACGGAGGCATCGATACGCCCAAACTGATCATCAGCATGCTTTCGTTCAATCTCTTGTGGATCTTCATTGACGTTTATCAGATGGCTTTTGTCGCCAATGCCGATCATTCAGGCGCTTTTGCCTCCTTGATACCGTGCGCTCAAGGTCTGGGACAGATCGTCGGCCCAAACGCCGCCGCATCCATTCTTGGCAACTCCTTAGGCTACGGCAATGTGTTTTTGATGTGTGCGTTATTTGCGCTGTCAGGCGTATTAACGTACCTGGCAGTGTATTTAAGACTTCGCCGTATCCTTCCTGCCTTGGCTGATGCATCCTGATTGCCGGAATGGGGAAATCGGATTCAGCCAGGGAAGGTAGAGGGGGCGCAGCGTGATCTTGGTTCAATACCGGCGATTTCCGATTTTTAAAAAATTACCGTCTGGCCTGCAGCGAGTTGCCGCGTTTATCCGGCAAATAGCGATAGTGTCCGGTAACAGGATAGGCAAACAGGACATCTTCCAACCGCGGCCCCTGCCCAATGTTGTGTACCACAAGCGGCCGTTTTGCAGCTATAGCCATTTCACCCGTGACGATCCCGATATGAGGCAGGTTGCCCGGAAGCATCCAGGTAACGATATCCCCTGGCTTATAAGTCTCCGCCTTGTCTGAGACAGGCAGTGTTTGTCCGTGACGCTTGAAAAAAGCTTGCAGATTTGGAACTCGGCGATGGTCGATGTTCGGATCCGGCCGCGTCAGGCCCCATAGTCTCTTCGAGGGGTAAGCGCTGAAATTTGCAGCCATGTCCTTATGTACGAGAACTTGCAGATCAATCCCCAGCTTGCGATAGCTCCGGATGACTTCATCTGTGCAGACGCCGATTCCTTCGGGAACATCTCCCCCGGGGTACGGTATCCGAAAGTACCGGCCGTCATAAACCACTTTATGCGCAGTTCTCTCAATTGCAGCAGCCGCAAGCTGGTCCGGTGCAATTTCTGCAAAGACATTTGACGGGATGCATAGCGCTATAAGAATCCATTTCGCAGTACGTTTAATAGTTGTGAATGTCATCATGATGTAAATCCGAAGGGCCTTCTCATTTTCCTCGCCACAGCCGTTTTCAATATGACAAAGCGAATGACAAGTCCCGTCCATGGGAAAGGTCAGGGCGCAGCCGGCGATCTCAAAAGACCATAAACAGTTAACGCCAGCATTTATCGGGAAAGACGAACGCGTGTTATCGCCGCCTAACTCGATAAATGCGCAAGCCGCAGGATGCTGCCGACGTAAGGACTGTCCTGAGCGCAGTCGAAAGGAACGCGGTCGGAGGGCGGCACATCGGCCGCATTGGATGCGCTTCCTTACGTTCAGCATATCGAGTCGGGCCCCCAGATGAGCATCGGGCCGGAGAGGTCCTTCGCTTCTGGGTTTTGCCGCTCGATTGCCGGGATGAGGCGAAAAGCTTCGCTTAACCTTCCTGAAGAAGCTCTGCAAAAGGCACGAATGCATCACTGTGATGCTGGCTGCAGGCAGCAAATCGGTACTTTTGGCGATCGATGGTTATATCGAGTATTTCCAGGTTGGTTTTGCGTCTGCATTGCGTGCTTTTCGAAGTGGTCGACTGGCATTGCGTGGCATCCTTAGCCAAGTCGATGACTTTGTCCGGTTTTTTGGCAGCGGGCGCTGGTTTTTTTTCAGGTGCCTGTTCCGGTTGCGCTTTCTTCTCTTCGGCAACAGGTTTCTGTTGTTCGACAACAGATTTCTGCTCTGTTACTTTTGCCTTGGCTTCTTGTTGGACCGATTCCGGTTGAGGCTTGTCGGATGGCGCGCTTTGTTGTTTAGCCAGATATTTTTCTACACCTGTCGGCTGCTTCGGTGTATTTGCGGGTTCCGCGGTTTCTGTTTTACCGCCGCCAGGAGCGGTTATCATGTCTTCTTTCTGTCTGGACAGATATTTCTCAACACCCGTCGGCCGCTTCGGCGCATTAGCGGGTTCTGTGGATTCGGTCTTGTCGTCGCCAGGGGCGGCTGCCGTTTCTTCTTCCCGTTTGGCCAGATACCTTGCCACACCTGTCATCTTGGCAAGTGCGGCTGCCTCCGCTGCCGCTTTTTCCTGATCTTCCTGCTGCATTTTTGCCAGGTATCTTGCAACGCCGGTCACTTTGGCGGCTTCAGCCGCTTCTTCCTGCTGCTGTTTAGCCAGGTATCTGGCGACACCCGTCGAGCCGTCTTCCGGAATTTTCGGCTGCTGTTCATTTCTGTATGCAGATGGGCTGTATTGACCATGCGCCCCGGACGTTTTTAGGCCTACCATTTCAAGCAATTGATCTATGAAACTCTTTGCCATGTTAAGCTCCTCTTTATTATATTTTTGTGGTATTGGTTTATGTTTGGTTGGATATTTCAAACCCTTGTATTTGGAAAAGAAATATGGGCCGGGGGTAAGCATAGCCCAATCGGAGCACTGAGGTAAACGTTATTGATTTGTGCCGATGAAATCGTACCGAGGAACTTGCTCGAGATAAGTAGAGATGGGGGCGATAAACCCGGCATTTAGAACTGTTCATGCCGGGGTTGTCAGTCAGACACGGGCTGTTTATGCGCTTACAGCCTGGTTGTTGGCCACTTCATATAAACCGATAAAATCCTGCATGCCCAATGCAGCAATGCTGTTTTCTTCGTCATCGAGAATTTCATACATCACGCCTTCGGTTCCACGGATGCTGAACAGCACAATTGCACCTTCATCGCCGCCGCATTCTCTGTGAGGCACCGGATCCGGCTGGCTGACAGTATAGCTGCCGACGGCGCGGATGGCTTTTAATTCGCCATTGGCATAATAAAGCCGATGTTCGCCGTGAATCACAAAAAGGTGATTTAACGCGCAATGCCGGTGCAGGACTATCGGGTTATGAGGTTCAAATTTGAAAATGACGTCGACAGTTTTGTTGTCTTTATCGATATTCAGAATCGAATAACGAAAATTCTCAAATTCGCCGAGTTGCTGCCACGCGATGTTTTTGTCATTAAAAAGGTAATTGCTCATAGCGGTTCTCCTTATTTGAAGTGCAATCCTCACCCCGGCAACTGTTCGGTTTAGCTAAAGCGCATTCATAAGCTTCACCGCTGGCTGTACAGGCTGTGAGGGTGAAGCTGCATGCTACTGGGCGGGCGTCGGGCCAGAAAGAGAAAATTACCTTTTGAAAGCGGGCATTTTGCCCGTTGGAAGATTCCGTTTTCTTTTAGCGTGACAGGCTGGTTACCAAATCCAGCATGGTAGGCTGGGTTGGAGCTTTAGCGGAAACCCGGCATGGGCGGCTTCGAAATGCTGGGTTTAGCAACCCAGCCTACCGCTGGGTTTTCTAAGGCTCCAACCCAGCCTGCATGACCGTCAACCTTATTCAGGGCTGACATTGAACGAATATAAGCCGTTTAATCTTTGCTACCAGGCCGCTTTCCAGCCAATGCCATAAGAGCTGCCAGTGTCTGAAGAGTGGCTGACGGAACCTGAGAATTTACCAAATTCACTGCCAACGCCAACCCCTAGTGAACTATCACCAGTGCTTGGGGAATGTGTAACTGAACCTGAATACTTGTCATGACCGACACCTACACCGTATGAGCTATGTCCGGTGTCTAAGGAATGGCTGAAAGAGCCGGAGAGTTTATCGTGCTCGCTGCCCACCCCGAGCTTTAGTGAATTCCCGGTATCCGGCGAATGTTTAACCGAACCTGAATATTGGCCTTGCTGCGCACTGATAGATACGGTTCCATCTTTATTAACATTTAATTTACGTGACGAATCTTCTTTTTTTGATTCAATCCAGCCGCCGGTCAATGGTGATGAGCTGGCTTTCGGGCTCTTGTTTACAGTTACTCCGGTAACAACTTTATTTCCATCTTCTTTGGTTGTGGAAACAGGAACATCAACCTCCGCGAAGACGGCATAATTTGTCAGAACCAGTGCAATTGACATAAATACAACGAGGATAGTTTTTTGCAATGTTTTCATATTCACAAGAAGTTTATTGATGAGTTTGCGAAAGTTTGCTTTGGGTATTTCAATACCCAACCAAACGGCAAAAATTACGCGGCAACCCTAGCCTTCAGCGGTTCCGGTTCGTTCGGCGTCCGTATCATTCTTGCCCCATGCTATTCGCGCAGATTCAGGCAAAAACACTCGATGCTGCCGCTATCGGGGGCTAAAAATCTTCAGCTCGATAACGCTCCGTTCCAGGATTTTCAGCGATTGCGGAACGAGTCATTCGGAACCATCGTTCGCCCTTGAACTTATCAATATTTCTTTAGGAATAACTTAATTATTCCGTTGAGCATCACAGCCCGGTAGAGACCGGGCTGGTAAAAAGAGACACTTCTGGGCCATCAGGGTTCCTCAAAATTGCAGGTATTTTGAGATGTGGCTCTATTTCGGCCCCGCTGCCTTTTTATCCACGACGCCGGGCAGCGGGCGTGTCTGCTCTGGAAATTTGCCTTTCAGTGCATCGACGCCGGCCTGTGGCTTGGCCAGGGCCTTTAAGTCAGCACGTTGATTACGTTTCTCGTTGGTGCTGACGTCCATATGTTGATCGCGCTTTTCGACCAGGCCGGGCAGGGCTTCACCGTCCTGGTTGAATGACCACTCCAGCGTAGCCTCTCCCAACGGTATTTTGTCGCCGGCTTTTCCAAACGGGGCAGAGTTCCATACGTGCCAGGTCTTGCCGTAACTGTTCATTTTGCCTTTCATCAATTCCTTTTCCGCTATGCCGGGAATGCCGGGCGCAATGAGCAGGCCGGACAGAATCTCGTAATTATGCGGGTGCCAGTATTGTTTCTCCTGCTCGGGCAAGGATTCGAACAACGTTTCCGAAATAATATATTCGATGCCGATCAGGTTCGCCTGCCGGGTATTGCCGTCGAACAGGACGCATTGCGCGAAATCTTCATTAACCTGACGGCAGAAATGGTGGGCCTCCATTTGATGAGCCGGGTTGTTTTTATCGGCATGAAAGCCGTCCAGATAGATATTCATGGGCTGCAAAGGCGAGTCGGTCTGTAAAATGGCCGCTCCCGATTCAAGCATCTCGGTTTTCGTTGTCTTTTCCTTGCCGGACGGATGCTGAGGCGCCTCAGTTTTCGGGTTGCAGGCCGTCAGGAGGCCCGCAGAGACAAGCGTCATGAGAGAAACAGAATGAAAGGTGGATGCCATCGTTTTCTCCTTTTGGTTTTCAGCCGCTATCTGTAGCGGATGCTGCACTGAAGGGTAGGAAATACCCGCCGCTTAGTTTCTTAAAAGCCGGATAAAGACAATATTGTCCGACTATGCCGCAGGACAGCTTGTTGGCAAGTTCTAGTCCTCAGTCAGTATTGAGATGTCTGTAAGGCTTGACCGAGTACTGGCATTAGCAGCTTTTATCTGCCTGGAGCATTCGATAAGCGCAATCTGCAGTAGTTCCGCATGATTGGCCGCATAGGGACATAAGCAGCCTTGAGGAACACTCACAGGGAACGATGCAGAAACGGCGCACGTCCCGATTTTCTCGGCAGCCCGGAATTTTCAGGCTGACGTAAATCCGGCATTTCGAAGATGCTTATGCCGGAGTTACGCTAAAGTTCCAACTCAGCCCAGATGGCCTTGATCGGATTGAACATCCGGCCAGGAATTTAACATTCACGGCGATATCGCTCTATTTTTAACGGACTGTATCGAACCGAAGGCGACGTTGACAGGTCTCACAAAACAGACAACCGGTTTGAGACGTGTTGCCGGCAAACCGCCCTGGTTCAGGACTGCCGCTTATTGTGCCTTGGTTTGTTGCTTCGGGATGGGAATGCCATCCATCCCATTTCCGTAAGTTCGGCTTATCCACAAGGGTGTCACCTCTATTGATTAGAAGGTAAAAGCGATGAAATCCAACGTTGGAAGATGGGCTGTGGTTGTTCTGCTGAGCATCGACCTATTCGGTTGCTCCAGCGTTCGCGCCAGGAATGAAATCCCCAACCAGGAATGGACAGTCTATCCCGGCCCTCGGAAAGCCGTGAACGAGATGGGGGATATATTCAGCAGCAGGCGCTCGGAGCCGGATTGGATCAAGGGGTTGATAACAGCCATTCTGGTTGTGGACCTGCCTATAACGACCGTCTTCGACACAGTTGTCGCGCCCTATGATCTCTATCGCATTTACAACCCCGAGGACTTTGAAAAGACCCGTAAATCATCAGAAGGCCCTGCGGAGAGGAAAGCTGAAAGCCAGGAAGCCGAGTAGGATGCGCACTGCGTACCTGTCAGGCTTGCGGTGCATTGGATGGGCTCAGAGTGCAAAAGCTTGCTGGGCAGTCGTATTTTATGGCTAGAACCCGATACGCAAATTTAACACTTCGGTAATCCTTTTCCCCCTAGCGGAAAATACTCTAGGCAGCATTATTTAGGCTGAGGTTATACCTGTTTTCGATGTGTTAGTGTGCATAATAAAATTGGCAGGACTTACGAAAGCCTGAGGGGCGACTGCCAACAGTAGACGTTCTAGGCAAAGTCGTCCCCACAGTTTTTAAAACCACTTGGTTCGGTGGCTGAACAGGTTTGAGAAACCCTGCATTTCGGAGTGATTTATGCTGGGTTTCCGCTAAAGCTTCAACCCAGCCTACATGGGCGTTTAAAAGAGCGATCACCGGTCGCCCTTGTGGCGCCGTTTAAGCTCTGAGCAGAGCCTTGACCATTCTTTCGGAAAGCTGCTCTGCCGTGAATTGTGGTTCATTGGGTGGGTACAATTCCACTTCGTCCAGTTCGAAGCCGTATTCTCTGGCCAGCCCTAAGATTTCCTTTATTTTCATGCAGGCAAGTAGCTTCTCCTTTAATTCAGGATCGGCTTTCGCTTTTTCTGAAAATGCCTTGATGTCTGCAATTGCCATTGTATTTTTCTCCTAATCTATTGAAGGTGATGATAGTGAGTGCGGGCACTCGGTGTTAAAAATCGTACGAAGCCGGCCCTGAGTAGACGCTGTAGGGCGTTTCTATCCAGTCTTGAAGCACGGCGGCATCGCGTACAGGCAGGTAAGCGAAATCGCCGCTGATGTCCTGAAAGACGGCGATGCCCGTCTGCGGGGAAACCAGTTGGCCTTTCAGCATGTGGAAGAACCAGGCAAACGGATAGCCGGCCTGCCGGTCGAAGCGCGCCAGCGCGGTGTTGAGGGCTTTGCCTTTCTTGCCGGCGATAGCGTCCAGTCGGGGGAGGTTCTTTTTCTGAGTGTTGATGATTTCAACGCTGATGATTTGTTCGCCGAAGCGGCCGATCGTCTGATGGGGGCGAATGAACCAGTCTTCGCAGAACACGGCTTTCTGGCCGGCGCTGCTGCGGTTCCAGTCGTGCAGGAAGCGCCGGGCCGGATGTTCGTCGTTGTGGTATTTATTGATTTCATCCATGAAAACCGGCACGTCAGTTTTACGTCGATAAGTGTAACGGGCCGTACCTATGCTGAATGACTGCAGCCATTCAGGCTCCAAAGGATCAATAAATTCTTCCAGGTCTTCCGGCGGCTTGTGCGGGCTGACCAGCAACCGGTCGGAAACCTCGTGCGTCTTGTCGATTTCCAGCTGAATGAAATCCTCGGCTCTGCGGCCGGTCTGGATGACGATGTATAGCGTATTGCCGATTTGCCGGGTCGCGATCAGGTTCTGTTCCAGTGTATGCTCGATCAAGGTTTGCAAATCGCGGCCGCATTCGATGAAGGTGCGCTCGGCCCACTCGATCAGGTTGGCGGCGATGCGTCTGCCATTCCTGTCGACGATGCCGCCTATGCGGTACCATTCGCCGCCGATCGCGGCCAGACGGACAGGATAGTCGGGGACCAGCGCCTGGATTCTAGCCAGCAGGAATTCATCGTCGGGCAGGGCGGTTTTGCAGATTTCTGTAAGCTGATGCCCGTCCAGTTGGGGTTTGTCAGGATGTAATGGGGGTACGGACATGCTTAAATTTCCGGTTTGTCATTCCCATGCGCTGCCTGGGAGTCATGATTCAATCGTTTCTGTGCGGCCTCGCGGACATCCGGTTCCGGATCGTCCAGCAGGCTGGACAAGGCTTCCGGGGGCACGCGCTGAGCGGCCGTATAGCGTACGACCCAGTCGGAATCGTCGAGCAGGATGACGGCATCGGCGGGATTCATGCGCTCGGCGACGATGCGCCTGACTTCGGGGGCCTCGTCGTTCGCCATGAGGCCTAAGCTGACTTCGGGCAGACGCTCGGCGACGAGCTTGCGCACCTGCAGGTCTTCATCGCGGATGAACCGGAACAGGCGGCCCTGCGGCAATCGCTTGGCGATGGTCAGCCGGACGATGTAGTCCGGGTCGTTGGCCATTTTTTCCAGATCCGCGGGCGCGATGCGGTCGGCGACGGTCATCCTGACTTCGCGGTCCGGATCATCGATCAGCGGGTGCAGTTGCGTGACGGGCAGGCGGTAGGCTACCGCGCGCCTGACGACTTCGTCCTCGTCATGGATCAGTTCGGCCAGCGCTTTCTGCGACGCATAGCGTACGGCGATGGCGCGCCGCTCCCAGAATCTGTCGTTCAGATAATGTTCGGCGTAAGCCGGGTTGACGCGAAAAAACCGGTCGATCTGCCGGCCGCTTTCGGCCAGCACGCAGGTATCGCCGGGCATGCAGCGGCCGGCCAGCAGCGTCTTGCCGCGGAAGGGGCACAGGCTGCAGTCGGCGATGGGTAGCGTGACAGGGCTTTCTGTAGCGGACATGATCTAATCGGGGATGATTTCGGCGACGACGATGCCGGTCGCAATTTCAGGGTTGTTGGTCAGGCACAGGCAGTGCTCACGCCCATCGACCAGGTACAGATTGAAATCGTCGTGCGTCAGCACCGGCTCGTTATTGGGAATGTCGTCGTCCATGCAGTAGGTGAAATGAATGCCTGGATAGTCTTGCCTGAGCGTGGCAAGTACGCTTTCATTGATTCCCAGTTGGGCGATTTTCCCGGCAATTTCCCGGGTTTGTTCCATCGTTATCATTCCGTAGCTCTCCTAATCGAATCGGATGCGGTCGGTACCGGGCATGGCGTGTGCCGCCAGCCCGATACGCAAAGCCAGATCCCGTGAAATCGCGTTCCGGCACATGGGCTTATGCCGTAAGCGGCAAAATGCAGTTGTCTATCGGGCAGACTTTGACGCATTGCGGTTTGTCAAAATCGCCTACGCATTCGGTGCAGGTTCGGGCGTCGATTTTAAAAACGACGGCGCCTTCGCTGATGGAAGTGGTCGGGCAGACCGGTTCGCAGTCGCCGCAGGAAATACAGTCAGCTTCAACTATATACAAGGCCATGGTTAAACTCCTTAATCATCTAAACGTTTTGCGCGTAGGGTAATGGGGAAGGCGGGCGGTGTGTCCATCGGCTCAAAGTAGTATTTCGATCCGTCGCCGAGCACGACTTCGCCGCCCCATTTGTCGGGGCGGTCGAATTCGATCGATTCGGCCACTTCTTCCAAATCTTTTTTGGGTACATAGAAGACCAGTTTGCCTTCTCCGTTTTTCTTCAACATGACGCTGGGCATCGGGTTCTCCGTTAAGGTGTCGCTAGCGCGACGGTTTTATTTAATCGGGTTTATCGCACCCGAAGGCGAGTTACTTTCTTTTGCGTCGCCAAAAGAAAGTAACCAAAGAAAAGGCCGCCCGGTTGCCGCTTGTATCCTGCGCTCCTCACTTTTAACAGGGGTTGCCAAAGGGACTCCTGTCCCTTTGGCAACGCGCGGCTTCCCTGCCGCGCCCCTACGGGCCTGATCTGTTAAAAGCTCCGGTGCTCGGTGCGGCAAACGGGACAGGGTGCCCGTCGTAACATCGGCCAGAGCGTTTAGGAATAGCCGGACGGGGCATGTTGCCCCGTCCGAAACGTTCGGCACTTGGTTGTTAAATCTCCAAATTCAGGAACCCAGCCTACCGCTTTCAATCGTAGGGTACGCAGCGCGTATCGTTGCCAAAGTCTGTCGACTCCGAGAAGGTACGCGCTGCGTACCCTACCTGTTAACGGATCAAATCGTAGTTGTAATCCGTAGTGCCCATGCCTTTGGTCTCCTTGTCCAGTTGCTCCAGCACGGCGTTCACCAGCGTCGTCAGCATGTAGATGGCGCCTTCGTAGCCGAGCGTCGTCATCCGGTGCAGGTGATGACGGTCGAAGATCGGGAAGCCGATGCGGATCAGCGGCACTTCGTGCTCTTCGCCTTTGTAGAAGGTGTCGCGCTGGATGAACTTGCCGTACGAATTGCCGATCATGAAGTCAGGCTTGTTGGTGAACATCAGCGAGCGGAAGTGCCACAAATCCCGGCCGATATGCACCTGGGTGTTCACGCCGTAAGGCGAGTCGGCCAGCATTTTGTTCATGGCTTTCAGCCAGCGCTTGCTGGCATGATTGCACAGTACATCGGATGGTTCCGCGCCCACTTCGAGCAGGAATTTGGTCATGCCCATGACAAAATCGGCATCGCCGTACAGGGCGAATTTCTTGCCGTGCAGCCAGGCGTGCGAGTCGGTCATCATGTCCACCAGACGGCCGCGTTCCAGTTCCAGCGACGCAGGGATCGGCTTGCCGGTCAGTTCGGAGACTTTCATCAGGAATTGGTCGGTCCATTCCAGGCCCATCGGGATGTTGATGGCGGTGGCCGGCTGGTTCCAAGTGGTTTGCACGAACTTCTTGGTTTTTTCCAATTGCCAAGGTTGCAGCAGCAGCGTGTCGATGGCGTTGGGCGCGTCCTTGATCTCGGCTTGCGTGGTGCCACCCGCGTACATGCGGAAGGTGCCGTCAGCCGGCGTGTCGAGCACTTCGGAAGGATCGCTGAGCAGCGAGTAATCGACGCCCATTTCCTTCATCATGCGGTGCATGACGCGGAAATTGCCCAGATAGGTTTCAAAGCCCGGCACCAGGTTGATCTTGCCGTTGGAGCCGACTTTCTTGTCATCCATGTGGTTCAGTGTGAAATAGCGCGCCATGCCTTCGAACATGTTGTCCCAGCCGGTGGTATGACTGCCGACGAAGCTCGGAGTATGCGCGTAAGGCGTCGGGTAATCCTGTTCGACGTGGCCGGCGTTCTTGGCGTTGTTGATGAAGGCGTTCAAGTCGTCGCCGATCACTTCGGCCATACAGGTGGTCGATACGGCGATGATGTCGGGCTGGTACAGGGCTTTCGCGTTTTCCAGGCCCGCCATCATATTTTTCTGGCCGCCGAATACGGCCGCGTCTTCGGTCATGGAATCGGACACGCAGGCAATCGGCTCTTTAAAGTGACGGTTGAAATAGGTACGGAAATAGGCTACGCAGCCTTGCGAGCCATGCACGTAAGGCATGGTTTTCTCAAAGCCCAGTGCGCACAAAACAGCGCCTAACGGCTGGCAGGCTTTTGCCGGGTTGACGGTCAGGGCTTCGCGGTTGAAATTGAGCTCCTGGTATTCCTTGGTGGTCGTCCACTCGAATACTTCGTCAATTTTTCCCTGAGGGTGGCGTTCTTCGTAAAGCGCGCGTTTATTAGCCAGATTTTCCTTGTAGTCATCGTTTCTGAACAAAGGATAACTGGGTTGTATGTTTTCGACTTTTTGACTCATAAATAATCTCCTGTGCGCCACTAATCCGTGGACGACATATTGAGAATTGATAGGGTACGCACGCGCACCATTGCTAAATTTTCACGTAGGGTACGCATTGCGTACCAGCTGGTAAGGTACGCAATGCGTACCCTACCTCCGTATCAGGCGCTTGCCGCCACGGCTACCGCATCGCTTTCAGCGGTTTTCCAGGGCACTTTCACTTGTTTCCAGCAGGGGTTGTTCAAGGTCATGTCCATATCGCGGGCGAAGATGGCGAAGCCGTCATAGCCGTGATAAGGGCCGGAATAATCCCAGGAGTGCATTTGCCGGAACGGGATGCCCATTTTCTGGAAGATGTATTTCTCCTTGATGCCGGAGCCGATCAGGTCGGGCTGGATTTTCTTGACGAATTCCTCGAACTCGTAGCCGGTGACGTCGTCATAGAGCAGTGTGGCATTGCCCATTTCCTTGATCGTGCGGTCGTAGTCGTCGTTGTGGCCGAATTCATAGCCGGTGCCGACCACTTCCATGCCCAGGTCTTCATAGGCGCCGATCACATGGCGAGGGCGCAGGCCGCCGACGTAGAGCATGACGCGCTTGCCCTGCAGGCGCGGTTTGTACTTGGCGATCACGGCGTCGTATTCGGCCTGGTATTTGGCGATGACTTTCTCCGCGCCGGCCTGGATGGTTTCATCGAAGTGCGCGGCGATTTTGCGCAGCGATTCGGCGATTTTGGTCGGGCCGAAGAAGTTGTACTCGATCCAGGGGATGTTGTACTTTTCTTCCATGTGCCGCGCGATGTAGTTCATCGAACGGTAGCAGTGGATCAGGTTCAGTTTGACCTTGGGCGTGTTCTGCATTTCGGCGATGGTGCCGTCGCCGGACCATTGCGCGACCACGCGCAGGCCCATCTCTTCCAGCAGCGTGCGCGAAGCCCAGGCATCGCCGCCGATGTTGTAGTCGCCGATCACGGCCACGTCGTAAGGCGAGGCTTCAAAGCTGGTATCGTCGTCGCGGCTGTCGAGCACCCAGTCGCGGATGGCGTCATTGGCGATATGGTGGCCCAGCGATTGCGATACGCCGCGGAAGCCTTCGCAACGCACCGGCACGACGGGTTTGTCGATTTCCTTGTTGGCTTTCTTGGCGACCGCTTCGATATCGTCGCCGATCAGGCCGATCGGGCATTCGGATTGAATGCTGATGCCTTTGTGCAGCGGGAACAGTTCCTCGATTTCATTGATGATCTTCGCGAGTTTTTTGTCGCCGCCGAACACGATGTCCTTTTCCTGGAAATCGGAGGTGAAGTTCATGGTGCCGAAAGTATTGATGCCGGTCGTGCCGACATAATAGTTACGGCGGCCGGCGCGCGAATACTGGCCGCAGCCGACCGGACCGTGGGAGATGTGGATCATGTCCTTGATCGGGCCCCAGACCACCCCTTTTGAACCGGCATAGGCGCAACCGCGGATGGTCATGACGCCGGGTTGGGACTTGCGGTTCGAGGTAATGCATTTGTTTGATTTTTCAAGCGACTGGTCATTGACCGCCAAATGCTTGGCGCGGTCTTTTTTTGCTTGCTCCGGATAGACTTCAAGCACTTCCTGTATGAGCGCTTCAGTCTCTTCTCTTGTCATTGCTGCCATGTTGTTTCTCCTACTTATGCCGTGGGCAATCCCCCAACAGACAAGTTTTAGGACTGGAGAGCGGAGGCACCGCTCTCCAGTATTACGGGACGGATTTTTACGCTTCTGCGGCCGCAGTCTTACCAACGATAGACTCGTCTTCTTCGTCCATCAGGCCGAATTCCATCATTAACGCTTCCAGTTCATCCATTGAAATCGGCTGCGGGATAATGAGGTTCTTGTTATCGCGGATTTTCAGCGCCAATTGGCGGTATTCGTCGGCCTGTTTGGCGGTCGGATCGTATTCGATAACGGTCATGCGGCGGATTTCGGCGCGTTGCACCACGTTGTCGCGCGGTACGAAGTGAATCATCTGCGTGCCGATTTTTTCAGCCAGCGCCATGATCAGCTCATCTTCACGTGCTGTATTGCGCGAGTTGCAGATCAGGCCGGCCAGGCGCACGCTGCCGGAGTTGGCGTATTTGACGATGCCTTTGGCGATGTTGTTGGCCGCGTACATGGCCATCATTTCGCCCGAACAGACGATGTAAATCTCCTGCGCCTTGTTTTCACGGATTGGCATGGCAAAGCCGCCACACACAACATCCCCAAGAACATCATAAAAAACGAAATCGAGTTCATCATCGTAAGCTCCTTCTTCCTCGAGGAAGTTAATGGCCGTGATTACACCGCGGCCGGCACAGCCGACTCCGGGCTCTGGACCGCCTGATTCGACGCATCTGACGCCGCCGAAGCCGACTTTCATCACATCTTCCAGTTCTAGGTCTTCAACGCTGCCGGCTTCAGCCGCCAGACTCATGATGGTTGTTTGCGCCTTGGAGTGCAGGATCAAACGGGTAGAATCGGCTTTCGGGTCACAACCCACGATCATGACCTTGTTGCCGGCTTCAGCCAGCGCCGCGACCAGATTTTGTGTGGTGGTGGATTTGCCGATCCCACCTTTACCGTAAATTGCACATTGACGTAATGCCATGATTTTCTCCTTACATAGAACGTTGTGGTTGATTACGCAAGGGTATAGAGCAAGGGGCGTGCCAATTGGTGGGTGTCGCATTAAGTCTTTGATTGTTATGTTTTTAATGCGGGTTGCGGCAGGCTGTTTCTGCGTAGTATTGCGGACATTTTGTAGGGTTTATGTAGATTTGTTCACAGAGGTTGCAAGTGTGTAGGCTGGGTTGGAGCTTTAGCGGAAACCCGGCATGGGCGGCCTCGAATGCTGGGTTTAGCAACCCAGCCTACCCCGATTAAAAGCTGCGGTGCTTAAATTGGCCTCCGCTGAAGGCAGAGCCGGATTTGCCGGAAATTGTCGCGAACAGAACAATCCACAATGAGGAAAAGCTGACATCACGCCATTGGTGAGTGAATTTAAATTATTGTTATTTATGGGTAAAAATTGATTAACAGCAATTGGATTGCTTCTTGCTTAAGTACCGATACACATAAGCCTTAAAGGAGTTAATCATGTCTTCCAATGTATTTTCCGAAATATTGAGCGGTCTTTACGATAATAAAATCGTGCCTTATTTAGGCCCGGGCGTACTTTTCGATGCAACCAATAAAAAGACCGGCGAGCCGATGCCGGCCGACAGCACCAGCCTGATTCTGGCCATGAACAATGGCCAGCCTATGGCACCCAAACTCATGTACGAGTTTCCCAGGGCGGCCATGAACCAGGAGCTAAAGCGGGGCCGGAATTTTCTGGGCCAGTTTCTCACCAAGGTCTATGGCGAAACGGAATGGACGCGCGCGGCCTTGCACGACTGGCTGGAAGAGTGGCGGCCGGCTTATGTCATCGACATCAACCGAGACACTCAATTGCAGGACAGTTACAAAGATGACGAGCATACGCTGATCGTGGGCATTGCAAGAATCGCCGCCCAGCCGCATCGCTACAAGCTGTATCATTTCGACGGCAGCGATTATTTCGAAATTCCGCAGGAGCAGGTCGACCCGCGCTTGCCGATTCTGTTCAAGCCGATGGGAACGCCCAGGCCCGAGGCCAACTATATAGCCTCGGATGCTGATTATGTCGATTACATCACTGAGCTGATGGGCGGCTTCGCCATCCCTGAGTTTCTGAAGGAGTACCGCAAGCAGAAGCAGTACCTGCTGATCGGCATGCCTTTGAACCGCGATTCCGAGCGCATGGTCATGAGCGATATCGTTTATGCGGCAGCCGAGCCTAAAGGCTGGGTGCTGAATAAAAATCCGACCGATAAGGAAAAGCGCTTCTGCAAGAAAATAGGCCTGGAAATTCTCGATGCCGATGTGAAAGATCTGCTCAATGCCGCCGGTTTTTTGCCGCCTTATAAAAAATCGGCGTAGAAGCGTTTGTAGCGACAGCTTTGCTTAAGCCTTATTGACCGAACCACGAAGGGCCGGAAGCTCTTTGATGTTTTTGCGCGAACTTCGTGGCGGGCATGTATCCTGAGTTGCATTTATTGGCCTGTCAGGACTTGACGCTGATGCCTGAAAAATTCATAGTGCCTGTTAAGGATTCGGTTAAAAAATAACTTTCCGATTTGTCGATGCAATTAGTGCTTATGTAGGGGCGAATTCATTTATGCCCTTTAGGGTACTTGTGCCCCTTGCGGGTATTCGCCCTGGCGACTTAAGTCGCCCCCACACCTGCTGCTCGTCAAGATTCAGTGAAATTATTCCTCGCCCTGTCCTAAATACTTACCACCGGCATCGGCTGCCGGTTGTTCAGTTTCTCAAAAAAACAGGTATATCAGTAATGCATGCTCGCGCACTTAAACTCTTGCAGCATCATCATGATTTTGCAGTCATTCATAAAAAAGGCGAAAGACGGACCAAACAGGTGCTGGTTCTCACATTCCTGGCCATGGTCGTGGAAATTACGGCCGGCACGCTGTTCGGCTCGATGGCGCTGCTCGCCGACGGCTGGCACATGGGCACGCATGTGGCGGCCTTCATGATCACGATCATCGCCTACCGCTATTCGCGCATCCATGCCGACGACGACACGTTCGCCTTCAGCCCCGGCAAAGTGGGCGTCCTGGGCGGATTCGCCAGCTCCATCGCGCTGGGTGTCGTGGCTTTGATGATGCTGGTCGAGTCGGCAGAGCGTCTGCTGAAGCCTCGCATGATCCTGTTTGACGATGCTATCGCTATCGCGGCTTTTGGCCTGTTTATCAATCTGATCTGTGCCCTGCTGTTGAAAGAGCACCATTCCCATCATCATAAGCATGATCACGATCACGCGCATGGCCACCATCATGATCACAATCTCAAGGCCGCTTACATGCATGTGCTGGCTGATGCGCTGACGTCCGTGCTGGCTATTGCTGCGCTGGTGTCGGGAAAGTATTACGGCTGGACCTGGCTGGACCCGGTCATGGGGATAGTCGGCGGAATGATCATTATCCAGTGGGCTTATGGGCTCATGAAAGAGACCAGCCCGGTATTGATGGATGAAAGCATCGATCAAGGCTATAAAATAGCCGTCAAGAGAAAAATAGAAAGCGATGCCGACAACCGTGTTTCAGACCTGCATATCTGGCGCGTGGGCCCCAAACACTACGCGATCATTTTGTCGGTCGTTTCGCATACGCCCAGGCCGCCTCAATATTACAAGGCGCTGCTGAAGGATTTTCACAGGCTTTCGCATATCACCGTCGAGGTTAATAAATGCTACGGGGATGAATGCATAATCGAGGAATAATTACGCGCTGTAGGGTCGAATTCATTCGACCGGAGATCGCTTCAGAATTCCCGAACAGGAACCTATTCGTTCAATAAGCGGCCAAAGCTGTAACAATACACGGCGTCAAGATTCCCTATTTACGGACAAGGCCTTATGAAAATCCATCCTCTGCTTTATTACGGCGATTATCTGCAACTGCCTAAAATCTTGAACGCCCAGGCGCCCGAAAGCGCGAAGTACGGCGAAGAGGTCCATGACGAGACGCTGTTCATCGTCGTCCACCAGACCTATGAGCTTTGGTTCAAGCAGATTCTGCATGAGCTGAACTCCATCCGCGAGATCATGGCACAGCCGTTTGTGCCGTCCACGGATCTTTACGTGATCAATGCCCGGCTGGAAAGAGTCACCGCCATTCAGCAGGTTTTGATCGATCAGATTCAGATCATGGAGACCATGACCACACTGGACTTCATGGAGTTCAGGGATTATCTGGTGCCGGCTTCCGGCTTTCAGAGTCTGCAGTTCCGCCTGGTGGAAGCGGTATTGGGCATCAGGCCCGAACACCGGATGGACATTGAAAAGCAATTCATCCATTCCCGTCTCAAACCCGAAGACAGGGAAGCGCTGGCGAAGGAAGAAAGCAAAGTCGGCATTTTTGAACTGCTGGAGGCATGGCTCGCGCGCATGCCTTTTTCCCGGTTTGAAGGCTATGATTTCTGGGGCGAGTACGAGCTGGCCGTGCATAAAATGCTCAAGCAGGACCATGAGATCATCCTGAGCAATCCGGGCCTGGACGAGGCTTTGAGGGAAATGGAGCTGAGAAACCTGGAAACGACGCGCGAGACTTTCGCGACGCTGCTGGATGCCGATAAATTTGCCGAGCAGCGGGCGCAGGGCCGGTTCAGGCTGTCGCAGAAGGCGATGCTGTCGGCCGTGTTCATTTTCCTGTATCGCGATTATCCGGCGCTGCAGATGCCTTTTGAAATTCTCAGTTCTCTGGTCGAAATCGACGAGAAATTCACGATCTGGCGTTTTCGCCATGCGCTCATGGTGCACAGGATAATCGGCGCCAAAATCGGAACCGGCGGCTCTTCAGGGCAGGAATACCTGAAATCGACCACGGAAAGAAACCGCGCCTTTCTGGACCTGTTCAATCTGGCGACCTTTCTGATGCCCAAATCCCTGGCGCCGGCGTTGCCAAAGGCCATTAAGGATCAGCTGGATATCGTCTATGACGCTCGCCAATCCTAAGCGGTTTTACAGCCGGTTCCTGAAAGGCCATGCCGGCAAATTACATTTTCGCGCCCATTCCCATCATTTCTGGCCCGATGTCAGCCGTGAAGCCCAGATCGCTTATTGGGACGACTGCGCCGTGCTGGGCGATGAAAAATGGGAGCGGATTTTTTTCGAGACGATTCCAAAAACGCAGGACCATATCGCCAGAATCCTGGGGCTGAAAGAGGCGCAGCAAATCGCGCTGGCGCCCAATACCCATGAGCTTGCCGCGCGGCTGCTGTCGCTGTTTCTGGGCAGGAAAAGCTTGAGGGTTCTTACCACAACCAGTGAATTTCACTCCTGGCGCCGGCAGTTTCTGAGATTGATGGAAATTCCCGGGATCACCATCCGTCAGGTCGATGCGGCGGATTTTCTTCGGGACAGGGCGGCTTTTCTGGACGACATGAAGTCCGAGCTTGCCAAAAGCTATGATCTGGTTTTTCTGAGCCAGGTTTTCTTCGATTCGGGCGCGGCCTTGACGGATGGCGACCTTGAATCGCTGGTGGCGGCAACACCTGATTCGACGCTCTTTGCCATCGACGGCTACCACGGCTTCGCCGCCATTCCCTGCAGCTTGTCCGGACTGGAAGGGCGGATTTTCTATCTGGGCGGCGGCTACAAATACGGCCAGGGCGGCGAGGGCGTGGGTTTTATGGTCGTTCCGAAAGGCAACTGGCGTCCGGCCGATACCGGCTGGTATGCCGAATTTGCGCAACTGTCCAGGCCGGCAGGCGAAGAAGTCGGCTACCCGGATGACGGTATGGCCTTCATGGGCTCGACGCAGGATCCGAGCGGCTTTTATCGTTTTAACGCCGTCTGGGATTTGTTCGAATCGGAAGGACTCGATATCCGGTGGATTCACAGTTATGTCGCAGGATTGCAAAGAGCCTTTATTGACAACCTGCCTCAAGCCTTCTGTCAGAATTGGTCGCTGACGCCTTTGTTTGATCCGGTTCTGGAATGGCACGGGCATTTTCTGACCTTCGAGACGGCTTCCCTGGAAAGCGCCGAACAATGCCGACAAATTCTGAACGATAACGATATTTTGATAGACCGCAGAGGGACTCGGTTGAGATTCGGATTCGGGCTTTATCAGGATGAAACCGATGTCATTGAGCTGTGCCGGCGCCTTGGGGAATTGGCGGGATAATCTCAATTACTGATGCGTAAAATGCTGAATTTGATCTGACCGTTTCAAGCATTCATTTGGAGGGAACCTGACTTTCCCCATTTCAGTATTTTGAATATAGAGTTGATTGAGAGCGCTTACGGTTAAAACCCAGCAATCCCGCTAACCCCGAACCAAATAGCCAGACAGTTGCGGGAACGGGTACCGGCATCAATGAAGGATTGACAACAATGTTATCTAACTGCGCCATCCCTGAAAATAGTATGGAAACTTGTAAAAGGCCCTGGTAGTTAAATGTGGCGGTTTGCAACCCTGCCAGTTCATCTAAGTAAACAATGTGACTAATTGTATGAATCGCCGGTGGGTTGCCAAACACGAAATCAAACCAAACGAGTCCCCATAAGTCACCTTGATTCCCGACGTTAGCAACATCTGCCAGATCAATGGAAATTAGATCAAAAAGACCTCCATCGGCTTTTGATATGAGCATTTCTGGCCCATTATTTGTAATAGTATTGCCGCCCGGATCAGCATTTTTCAAATCTGTACCCCAGAACAAGGCGCCTTCTGGATCGAAAAAGAATACCTGGAAGCCATCTTCTTCGTAGGGACTGACCATTCCATAATGGAAACTCGGATCAGAATCGAAATCGATAACCGCGGCCTGTATGGTACTCATCCCGAACAAAGCGAAGCAGAATAAAGCGGAACAAAATATTTTGGCTCTTATTGGATTCCGGGGAGATACCCAAGCATTGTTGACTCCTTGAATTTGAGGTTCAGTATCGCCATATAGGACGGATGATTACCTTACCTCAACTATTAGACAACGCCA